>CANJXD010000087.1 GCA_947478535.1 Acetobacteraceae bacterium | reverse complement strand
TTCGCTGGCGGGTCGGCGGGCAGGTGGTGGAAGGGCGGGGTTTCGCCTCCGGCCGCACCATCGCCGTGACCTATGGGCCGGCCACCCAGCCAGGCATCGGCATCTATACCCTGCACCCGGATGGCAGCCTGGACGGGGAATGGACGATCGTCGGCGGTGCCGGCATCGGGCGGGAAAGGCTGGCGCTGCGCGGGGCACCCGCGGCGCCCACAGCCACGCCCACGCCCACGCCGGCGCCCGCACAAGCGCCGGCCCCGGCACCCGCACCTGCCGCCGCCCCGGCACCAGAAGCGGCACCGACGGCGAACTGACTACCCCTTGCGGGCCAGGCGTTCGGCCTCCAGCAGCGCCGCCTTGCGCGGCACGCCCCAGCGATAGCCCGTGAGGTCGCCGCTCGCGCCGATCACGCGGTGGCAGGGCACGGCGAGCGCCACCGGGTTCTGCGCGCAAGCCCGCGCCACGGCCCGCGTCGCCGCCGGCTGGCCCATGGCGGCGGCGAGCCCGGAATAGCTGCGGGTTTCGCCAAGCGGGATGCTGACCAGCGCCTCCCACACCCGGCGCTGGAAGGCCGTGCCGCGCAGGTCGAGCGGCAAAGCGAGCGCTGCCGCCGGCTCGGCGATGAAGGCCACGACCTGGCGCACCGTCTCCGCCAGCCCATCCTCCGCCTCCTCGATCCGCGCGGCGGGGAAGCGGGCGCGGAGGTCCCCTTCGAGCGCGTCCGGCGCTTCCGCGAAGCCGATGAAGCAGATGCCGGCCGCGGTTGCGCCGACCAGCAGCGGCCCCATGGCGGAACTGGCGCGGGCGATGCGGATCACCTCCCCGGCGCCGCCGCGCCTGGCGGTGCCCGGTGTCATGCCGAGGTGGCGGCCGGTTGCCTCATAGACCCGGGATTCGCTGCCGAAGCCGGCGCCGGCCACGGCTTCCGCCACCCGGTCCCCGGCGGCGAGTGAGGCCTGCAAGCGCCGGCCCCGCACCGCCTCCGCATAGCTGCGGGGGGTGACGCCGGTGATGTCCCGGAACAGGCGGAGGAAATGGTGGCGGGCATAGCCGGCGCGGGCCGCCAGCGTGGCGAGGCTGGGAATGGTCTCGGCGGCCTCGATCAACTCGCAGGCGGCGCGGACGGCGGCGGCATGCAGCCCGGCGCGCTCCCCCTTGGGGTCGCAGCGCTTGCAGGCGCGGAAACCGGCGGCCTCGGCGCCAGCGGGATCGGCGAAGAAGCGGGTGTTGCGGCGGAGTGGCGGGCGGGAGGGGCAGCCGGGGCGGCAGAACACGCCCTGCGTCGTCACCGCGTAGAGGAACGGGCCGCAGGCGGGGGTGGCCTGGCGATCCAGCAGGGCTTGCCAGCGGGGGGCGTCGGGGTCTGTCTCGGGCATGGCGGGAGTATCGGCGGCGGCGTGGGGGGGCGCCATCCGGGCGTTGCTACAGCGCGTCGCCCTCGGCGCGACGGCGAAGCTCCCGCCGGCGTTCCTCGGCCTGGGCCATGCGGGGGTGCAGGGCGAGGGCGGCTTCGAGGCTGCGGAGCGCGCCGGGCAGGTCACCTGCCTCGTCCTGCAGGTCCGAAAGCTGGATCAGCGCGCCGAAATGGCGGGGCTCCAGGCGCAGCGCCTCCCGCAGATCCTGGGCCGCCGCCACGCGATCCCCGATCCTGGCCTGGGCTCGGGCGCGCATCAGCCAGGCTTCCGCCGCGCCGGGGTCGAGCACCACGGCGGCGTCGAAATCCTCCAACGCCTCCGCGGGTTCATTGGCCTGGAGGTTCCGCATGCCGCGCCGCAGCAGCAGCGAGGTGGCGGGGGAGACAGCCTGGCCCCAGAGCGCCCGAATCCGGGCTTCGACGAGTTGCGCACCAGCGGAGTCGGGGGCGGTCTTCAGCGCCTCGAACAACCGTTCAAGGTCGAGCCGGCGGGTCTCCGCGGCCGAGGTGCGCGCGGGAGGAGGCGCTGGCGCAGGAGCGGTCTGCTGGGCCAGAGCCGGGCCGGCGAAGGCGAGGGCGGCGAGGAGGAGGGCGCGCATCATGGAGGAAGGATCGGCATCCGCCCCGCCCCGCGCAAGCCCTTCCGCGCCGCGCAGGTACTATCGTCCGAGGGCGATGCCGGCGACGCGGACGATGCCGCGGAATTTCTCCAGTTCCGCGGCCAGGAAGGCCCGCGCCTCGGCCGGCGTATTGGGGGCGGCGGCATCGACGCCAGCGGCGGCCATGCGGTCCCGCACCGAGGGCTCCGCCAGCACCGCATTGGCAGCCTGGTTGATCCGCGTGACCAACGGGCCCGGCAGGGCCTTCGGGCCGAGGAGCAGGTTCCAGGTGGTGATGTCGAAGCCGTCCAGACCGGCTTCCTCCAGGCTCGGCAACTCCGGCATCAGGGCGTGGCGGCGCGGCGTGGTGATGGCGAGGCCGCGCGAGGTGCCGTCCCGCAGATGCGGCGCAGCGGAGGCCAGCACCTCGCAGGACCACTCGACCTCCCCGGCCGCCATCGCCGCCAGTACCTGGGCGCCGCCACGATAGGGGATGTGTTCTGCCTTCAGCGCGCCCGCGGCACCACCGGCGCGGGCCATGAAATACTCGCCGGTGAGGTGGCCGATGCCGCCGGCGCCAGAGGTGGCGAAGGACAGCCGGCCGGGGGCCGCGCGCATCGCCGCGATCAGGTCCTGGATGGTGCGGTGGGGGGATCGGCCGGGGACGACGATGACCATCGGGCCGCCGCCGATGATGGCGATGGGCGCGAAATCCTCCAGCGCGTCATAGGGCGTCGTGGCCGGGAGCGCCGCCGGGTTGGTGCCGTGGGAGGAGGCGGTGGCGTGCACCAGCGTGTAGCCATCCGGCGCCGCGCGGCGGACGTAATCCGCGCCGAGCGACCCACCCGCGCCGGCGCGGTTTTCCACCACGATCCGCGCCCCGGGCGCCAGGCGCGGCGCCATCCGTTCAGCCATGATGCGCGCGGCGATATCGGCGGACCCGCCGGCGGTGAAGGGCACGACAATGGAAATCGGCCGGTCCGGCCAGGCGGGCTGCGCGGCGGCGGGGCGGATCAGCGCCAGGAGGGGAGCAGCGGCAAGCAGGGTGCGGCGTTGCATGGCGTTGATCCTCCCGGTGACGTTGCGGCGAGAGAGCGGCGGCACCACCGCCCTGTCAAGCGCGCCTCAGTGCCAGCCGGAACGGCGCTCGCACATCTGGCGCTCACGCGGGTGGGACCGCTCCCACTGCGAGATCGAGCGCGTCTCGTTGTTCGACATCTGGTCGTTCATGCAGGCGCAATAGGCGCGGACGACGCTGGAGGACACGCGGGCGTTGCGATTATCCTGCATGCATTGGTTGATCCAGCGCCGGTCATCGGCCGAGGCGGAGGAAGGCGTCGTGGCGACGCAGCCCGGCAGCAGCAGCGCCGTGAGCAGCAGCAGGGGCGCCGCGTGGCGGATCATGCCCGTTTCTCCTTCCGGGCCTGCGTGACCTGGACCGGCTCCGGCCCGCCCGCCATCCAGTCCAGCAGTTCCACCGTATGCACCGTCGGCATCGTGCCGCCCGCGAGTTGCGTCAGGCAGCCGATATTGCCGGCCGCGATCAGGTCGGCCCGCGTGCGGTCCAGGTTTTCCAGCTTGCGGTCGCGCAGCCGCCCGGCGATCTCGGGCTGAATCAGGTTGTAGGTGCCGGCGCTGCCGCAGCAGAGATGGCCTTCGGCGGGTTCCTTCACCGCGAAGCCGGCGCGCTTCAGCAGGTCCTTCGGCGCGGCGGTGATCTTCTGGCCGTGCTGCAGGCTGCATGCCGCGTGGTAGGCGACCGTGAGGCCCGGCGATTCGCGGGTCGGCGCATAGGCGAATTTCACCAGGACTTCGGAGATATCCATCGCCAGCGCGCTGACGGCTTCCGCCTTGGCGGGCCAGTCGCCGGGCTCGGCGCGGAACATGAAGCCGTAATCCTTCACCGTGGTGCCGCAGCCCGAGGCGTTCACCACGATGGCATCCAGCCCCTCCGCCGCGGCCTCCGCATGCCAGGCCGCGATATTGGCGCGGGCGAGGCGCATCGCGGGGTCGTGGTGGCCCATGTGGTGATCGAGCGCGCCGCAGCAGCCCTGTTCGGCCTTCACCACGACATCGAGGCCCATCCGCGTCAGCAGCCGGATGGTGGCTTCGTTGATCGAGGGCGCCAGCACCTTCTGCGCGCAGCCCGTCAGCAGCGCGACGCGCCCGCGCCGTTCGCCGATCGCGCGGTGCACGCCAGGCTTTTCCGTGGCGGAGGGGGACGGCACGTCCGTGGGGGCGAGCTTCATCATCGCCCGCAGCCGCTGCGCCGCCATCGAGGTGCCCGGCACGAAGCGCGCGAAGGGCCGGGCGAGCGATGCGCCGATCAGCGCCAGGCGAAAGCGAAAGGGATGCGGCAGCAGGAAGGACAGCAGCCGGCGCAGCACCTTCTCCGCCACCGGGCGATCATAGGTTTCCTCGATATGCCGGCGCGCGTGATCGACCAGGTGCATGTAGTTCACGCCGGAGGGGCAGGTGGTCATGCAGGAGAGGCAGGAGAGGCAGCGATCGACATGCTTCACCACCTCCACCGTCGCCGGGCGGTTGTTCTCCAGCATGTCCTTGATGAGGTAGATGCGCCCGCGCGGGCTATCGAGTTCATCGCCCAGCAGGACGAAGGTCGGGCAGGTGGCGGTGCAGAAGCCGCAATGCACGCAGGTCCGCAGGATGCGGTTGCTCTCCGCGAAGTCGGGGTCGCGGAGTTGCTCCGTCGTGAAATTCGTCTGCATTTCTGGTTCTCCTCGGCAGTCGCAGGATGGGGCTACGGGTCGGCGAGGGGAAGCGAACCGGCGCCCCCCTCAGTCCTCCCAGGCGGCCTCGGCATCCAGCGGGAAGACGGGGCGCGGCAAGCCGGTAAAGACAAAGCGCGACAGGATGGGACTGACGAGGCCGGGGGCATCGACCTCCCAGGTGCGATCCGGCCCCGCATAGATGTCGAAGCCGGCGCGGAAATGGCCGCGGGACTTCACGACGATGGTGCGCGCCGCCTCCACCTCCACGCCGAGCAATTCCAGCATCGCCGGGTCCTGCAACTGCCGCCGGAGCGATCCAACCGCCAGCAGCAGCCCGCTGCCTTCCAACTCCAGCAGCGCCGAAGCGCCAAGCCGGAAGGCGCGGCCGGCGAGGCCACCGCGGCGTCCGATGCCGTTGCCATCGGACAGGTGCAGCACGCGGGCGCGGGCGCGGAAGGTTTCGGCAAAGGGGGATGGTCTGGCGTTGGCCACCGCCTCGATCATCGCGCCCTGCCCAGCGGCATGGGCCTGCGCCGCGAGGGTGGGATCGACCAGCACGCCGAAGACGACGCCCTTGGCGCCACTTTCATGCAGCGCCGCGAGCAGCGCGGTGGTGTTGCCGCCGCCGCCACCGCCGGGGTTGTCCGCGACATCGGCCAGCACCAGGCGCGGGCGGGCGGGGTCGGCGCCGACCGCCATGGCTTCCGCCACCGCCTCGGCGATGCTCGTCAGGCGGCGGCCGGCGAAGATGGCGCGGTTTCGCCAGATATCGGCTGCGAGCTTTTCCGCCGCCGCTCGCGCCTTCGCCCCCTGCCCAGGCCGGGCCGAGGCCCAGACGCAGAGGCCGCACTTCGGAATATCGGTATAGACGAAGCCGCCGGTGACGGAGACGACGAGCAGGTCGGTATCGGCCTCCCGCATCGCGACGCCTTCGCGGATCGCATCGGCGTAGGGGCTGCGCTCGGCCGTCAGCAGGGTGACGGTCGGCGGCGTCAGTGGCAGGCGGATGAAATGGGTTTCGGGGCGCTCCCCGGTGGCGAGGATGCGGCGAAGCGCATCGGCGGCCTCGGCGGCACGCTCGCGCATATCGACATGGGGATTGGTGCGGTAGCCGATCAGCAGGTCCGCCAGCGCCACCTGGCGGTCCGAGACATTGCAATGCAGGTCGAGCGTGCCGACGATAGGCACGCCCTCGCCCAGCTTTTCCCGCAGCAAGGCGAGCACGGCGCCATCGGTATCGGCTTCCTCCACCGCGCGGCAGGCGCCGTGATTGGCGACATAGACGGCGTCGATGGGACCGGCTTCGTCGAGGCGCCGGGCGAGGCGGGCCATGAAATCCGGGAACAGGCCGGGCTCCATCATGCCGCCCGGCGGCGCGGTGATGACGATGAGCGGCACGGGCTGCCACGGCCCGGTTTCATCCATCCGGTTGTAGAAGCCGGGGATCTCGTTCGGCACGCCGGAGACGGCGGCGCGGCCGGCCTCGGTGATCGCCTCGCCCTCGACCCAGGAGAGGTCCTCGAAATCCCGGCGCGTGGTGAGCGGCGAGAAGGCATTGACCTCGAGGTGGAGGCCCAGGATGGCGATGCGCGGTGCGGTCACGTGCCGGCCCTCATGCGTCCAGGATTGAACAGGCCCGCCGGGTCCAGCGCCGCCTTCACCCGCGCGCCGATGGCGGCAAGCGCCGGAGCCTCGGGGTTGATGACGGCGACGGCGGCGCGCAGGGGCTCGGGCGCGCGGAACAGGGTGTAGCTGCCACGTGCCGCGACCGTCGCGGCCGCGATGGCGGCGTGGGTTGTCTCGGTCGCGGGGGCCGCCACCCAGAGCAGGCCGCCGCCCCAATCCAGCAGCAGCCGCGCGCTGGCATCCCGCTTCAGGCGGGTGGCGAGGGCCGGCGCCGTGCTGGGGCGAACGGACAGCCGCCACACGGCATCGCCGATGGCCGGGCGCAGCGCGGTGGCATCGCGGATGCCGCGCCACAGGGATTCGGAGGCCGCACCCTCGATCAGCGACCCATCGCCGAAGCGGGCGAGGTCATCGCGCAGCTTCGCGCCGCGATAGGCGACGGAATTCGGAAAATCCTCGAGGCGCAGCAGGGCGAAGGGACCATCCGGCAGCAACGCCGCGCCGGTGACACCGAAGGGGCTGGTGAGGCCGGCGGACAGTGCGGCGACCCCCGCCGCGAGATCCGCCACCGCGATCCGCAAGGTCGCCGTGGCGCGGGCGGCGGGCAGGACCTTGATCGTCACCTCCGTGATGACGCCGAGCGTCCCGTGGCTGCCGGTCAGCAGCTTGCAGAGATCGAGCCCCGTCACGTTCTTCAGCACGCGGCCGCCGCTACGCACCACCTCCCCCGCGCCATTGACGAAGCGGATGCCGAGGACGTGGTCGCGGATGGCGCCGGCGGTGATGCGCCGCGGGCCGCTGAGGTTGGTGGCGACGATGCCGCCGATGGTCGCCTGGGCGGTGACGCCGAACAGCGCGCGGGTGTCGGGGGGTTCCGGCGCCAGCATCTGACCCTTTTCGGCGAGTGCCGCCTCGATCTCCGGCATCGGCGTGCCGGCGCGGGCGGACAGCACGAGTTCGGTCGGCTTGTAGAGGGTGATGCCGGTGAGGCCGCGCGTGGACAGCGTCCGCGCGGCCTGGACGGGGCGCAGCAAAGCGCGCTTCGAGCCATTGCCCTCGATGACGAGCGGCTCCCGCGCCGCGCGGATGGCGTCGGCGAGGGCGGCTTCCGAGGCGGGGGCCAGCGTCTCGCTCATTCGGCGGCGACCTGAAGGGGAAACACCTTGTGGGGGTTGAGCAGCCAGGCGGGGTCGAAGGCGGTCTTGATGGCGCGCTGCTGGTTGAGCTCATGCGGCAGGAACTGGTGGTGCATCAGGTCCCGCTTCTCCACGCCGACACCATGTTCGCCGGTGAGGCAACCCCCGACCTCGACGCAGAGCTTGAGGATCTCGGCGCCGAAATCCTCAGCTGCGCGGAAGCTGGCGGGGTTGTTGGCGTCGAACATGATCAGCGGGTGCAGATTGCCGTCGCCGGCGTGGAAGACATTGGCGACCTGCAAGCCGTATTGCACGCTCATCTCCCCGATGCGCTTCAGCACGAAGGGCAACTCGCCGGTCGGGATGGTGCCATCCATGCAGAGATAATCGGGGGAAATGCGGCCGACCGCGCCGAAGGCACCCTTGCGGCCCTTCCAGATCGCCATGGATTCCTCGGCCGAGGTGGCGACCTTCAGGCTGATCGGGTCGAAGCGGTTGCAGATCTCCTTGATCGCATCGAGCAATTCGTCCTGCTCCGCGACGCTGCCCTCGACCTCGATGATGAGCATGGCTTCCGCATCCAGCGGATAGCCGGCATGGGCGAAGGCCTCGCAGGCATGGATGCAGGGCTTGTCCATGAACTCGAGGGCAACGGGAATAATGCCGGAGCCGATGATGGCATCCACCGCGGCCCCGGCGATTTCCGTGCCCTTGAAGGCAGCGAGCATGGCGCGGGCCCCTTCGGGGCCGCGCAGGATGCGGACGGTGACCTCCGTGACGATGCCGAGCATGCCCTCGCTGCCCGTCATCAGGCCGAGCCAGTCATAGCCCGCGGCGTCGAGGTGATCGCCGCCGATCTCGACGATATCGCCGGTGGGCGTGACCATGCGCAGGCCGAGCAGATTGTTGGCGGTGACGCCATACTTCAGGCAATGCGCGCCACCGGAGTTCATGTTGACGTTGCCGCCGATCATGCAGGCCAATTGGCTCGAAGGATCGGGGGCGTAGAAGAAGCCCTCATGCTCCACGGCCTTGGTGATGCCGAGATTGGTCACGCCGGCCTCGACCACCGCCAGGCGGTCATCGAAATCGATCTCGAGGATGCGGTTCATGCGCATCAGCCCGATCACCACCGCGTCTTCCAGCGGCAGGGCGCCGCCCGAGAGGGAGGTGCCGGCACCGCGCGGGACGACGCGGATGCCTTCCTGGTGGCAATAGCGCATCACCGCGGCGACCTGTTCCGTGCTGGTCGGCAACACAACCGCCAGCGGCGGCTGGCGATAGGCGGAGAGGCCATCGGTCTCATAGGGCTTGAGGCGCGTCGCCTCGCTGATCGTGCCTTCCCCGGGGACGAGGGCGCTGAGCGCGGCGATGATGGCGTCGCGGCGTTCCAGGATGCCGGGCAGCGGCGGCGGCAGCGCGATCATGGCGTTCCTCGGCGGATGGGCCGGCGAAAGATGGCCTTGTGGCCTCCGGCGGACAAGCGGTGGGCGCGATGGGGGAGGATTCCAGCCCGCCGTTCATGCCATGCTCGGGGGGCAACGGAAGAATGAAACCACCATGCGATACAGCCTCGCCGCCGCGATTTTCGCCTTGCCGCTGTTCGCCACCACCCCCGCCGCCGCGCAGCGCGCGGGGTCCTATAGCGTCGAGGGGTCGGGGCCGGACCCCGCCGCCACCTACAGCGGCACGCTGGACCTGGTCCCGACCGGGCCGCAGACCTGGCGCGTCGTCTGGCGGATCGGGGGCGAGACGATCCAGGGCATCGGCGTCTCCAACGGGCGGACGCTGACCGCGGGCTACAGCCACGGCGGGCAGATCGGCACGGCGATGTATGACGTGCAGGCCAATGGCGTGCTGGAGGGGATCTGGACCTCCGGCCGGGATGGCGGACTCGGGCGGGAGAGGCTGACGCCGCGCGGCGGCGCCGGCGCGGGTGGCGCGACCAAATAGCCGCTCGGGCCACGGGAACGGAAACACGAAACGCCGCGCCGGGTTGCCCCGGCGCGGCGTTTCGCGCCCCAACTGCCCGCCCCGGCGAGGCCGGGGCAGCCCCGATCAGCCCTGGCGGGCCTTCAGGCGCGGGTTCTTCTTGTTCAGCACATAGGTACGGCCGCGGCGGCGCACCAGAATGCAGTTCTTGTCGCGCGTCTTCGCAGTCTTGAGGCTGTTGCGGATCTTCATGGTCGTGGTCCTGTGAGGCCGCGCGAGATACGGGCCGGGGGAGGGAATGTCAACCGGCGGGACGGATGGCGGGGTCGAGGTTCGAGGGAAGGTCGCCCTTCAACGGCAGCAGGCCGGCATATAGGCCGGATCCTTCAACGGATTGTCACAGCGCAGCGGCAAGCGCGGGCGGCGCTTCATGCTCGGAGGCTCCGACTGGGCGGAAGATCACCCGCAAACTGCCAGCGGAACTCGCGCGCGCCAAGCCACCGCCGGCGGAATACCCAGGATTGGAGGCCTGCGCCAGCGCCCCCGCCGCCGCCCTCAATCCGCCGCCAGTTTCCCCGTCGCCTGTTCCTCGGCGATCAGCTTCAGCCAGCCGTCGCGGGTCTGCGGCATCTTGCGGCCGAGGATCTGCTCGGCGACCTGGTTGCGCAGCACCTGCGCCGTGCCGCCGGCGATGGCGAACATCCGCGCGTCGCGGAGGTAGCGCTCCATCGGGTTGTCCTTCGAATAGCCCTCCGCCCCCCAGACCTGCAGCGCCTGGTTGGTCACGCGGATCGCCATCTCACTGGCAAAAACCTTGGCCTGGGCGGCGGCGAGGCGGTCCGGGAAGCCGGCGGGACCGGCGGAACGCGCGGCGCGGTGGATCAGGGCGCGGCTGGCCTCCACCTCGATCGACATATCGGCCAGCATCCAGCCGAGGCCCTGGAATTCGGCGATCGGGCGACCGAATTGCCGGCGCGCACCTGCACGGGCGACGGCGTGGTCCAGCGCCCCGGCGGCCAAGCCGAGTGCCACGGTGCCGGCGCCGACGCGCTGGCCGTTATAGGCATCGATCAGCCGCCCGAAGCCGCGCTGCCAACCACCCGGGGCGCGCAGCACCATGGCATCCGCCACCGCCAGGTCCTGGAATTCAAGCTGCGCCTCCGGCATCCCGCAAAGGCCGAGCGAGGGGATGCGGCGCTTCACGATGAGGCCGGCGGGGTCCCCTTCCCCATTGCGGACGACGATGAAGCCGCCGATGCCCTTGAACTCGCCCTCCTCGATGACGCGGGCGAAGATCAGGTGGAGGCGGGAGACACCACCGCCGGTGATCCAGGTCTTGGTCCCGTTGAGGATCCATCGGTCGCCGCGCTTCACCGCCGTGGTGCGCATTTCGGTGGCGGCGGACCCGGCTTCGGGTTCGGTGATGCAGATGGCGGGCTTGTCGCCGGCCAGCACCAGCCGGGCGGCGAGCTTCTTCTGCGCCTCCGTCCCATAGGCCATGATGGCGCCGACCGCGCCCATATTGGCTTCCACCGCGACCCGGCCGCAGACGGCACAGGCCTTGGAGAATTCCTCCACCACCAGCACGGCATCCAGCACGGAACCGCCAGGGCCGCCCCATTCGCGGGGGATGGTCAGGCCCATGAAGCCGGCTTCCGTCATCCGCTGGATCATCGGCCAGGGGTATTGGCCGGAACGGTCGGTCTCGGCAGCCTGGGCGGCGGCGTCCCGCGCCAGTTCGCGGGCCCGGTCGCGCAGCGCAAGCTGGTCCCTCGTGAGACCATCAATCGCACTCATGCCGAAAGTCTCTCCTCGATCGCGGCGGCGGCCGCGCGGTCCAGTTTCATCGCCCCGGCCAGGCGGTCCAGCCAGGCACGTTCGGAGGCCGTCACCTCCCCCGTCGCGGCAACGGCGGCGGCGTAGAGCCGGGCGCGCAGCATCGGGTCCGTGGCATGCTTCGCGAGGGCCTCGGGGACCATCGGCTTCTCGAAATCGGCGAGGATGTAGTCGCGTTCCTGGGGGGCGAGGCCGGCGCTGTCGAGCTGTTCGGCGATCAGGCGGCGCTCCGCGGCATCGACGGCACCATCGGCCTTGGCGGCGGCGATCATGGCGCGGATGAGGAGCAGGGCCTCGGCATCCTCGGCGAAGGGCGCGCCCGATGCTTGCGGCGCCGGTTCGGCGGCACGGCCCCACGGGGATGGGGCGGGAGCGGTATCGCCCCAGGGGCGGGAAGCTGTGGCGCGTTGTTCAGGGGGGCGGGATTTCGAAACCGGCGGCGGTGCAGCGGGTTCGCGATAGGGCGCCTCACGATAGGGGGCTTCCCGAGTGGGCTTGCGGGGTGGCGGGGCGGATGGGGTCTGGCTCGACCGCATCAGCGCCTCGATCGCCGTCGCGGCGGCGGTGCCGAGGATACGGCCGAGCTGCGCGTTGGACCCGCGCGCCCCCGAATAGGAGCCACCATAGGAGGAGGTGGTCCGCCGGCGGCGCGGTGGCGCGGCGGCGCCGCCCAGCAGCGCGCCGAGCATGCGATTCAGGTCCATGCGCGCATTCCCCATTCTCCCCGAAGGCGATTCTGCCAGGGGCCGGCGCGAATGGCCAGATCAGCCACTGGCCCTATCGGCCGAACAGGCCGCGCAGCAGGTCCGCGGGCTGGGGGCGCGGGCGTGGGGCGGGCTGTTCCGGCGCGGGTTGCGCGGCCGGTTCGGGCGCGCGGGCGGCGGGGACCGTACCGTCTCGCCCGCCGCGCGCGGCGGCCAGCGCCGGGCCACATTCCGGCAGAGGTTGCGGCCGCGTGCCCCCCGGGCGGGCGCCCAGGGCGCGCAGCAGGGCGCCAGCATCGCCGCCGACGCTGCGGCCCAACTCGCCCAGCAACTCCCCCAGGTTCTCCGCCCGCACGCCGCGATAGGCCGGCGCCGCGAGGGTGCCGCCGAGATCGGCGGAGACCCGCAGCGTGGCACCGGCGGCGCGGATATCATGCAGCAGGCGGAGCGCCAGGGTTTCCTCCGCCAGCGTGATGGTGCCGCTGCCCGCGATCTTGGCGGCAGGGCTGTCCGCCAGCAGCGTGCCGATGGCGAGCACCCCGCTGGAGGCTTCCACCCGCAGCGCCACGCAGTCCACGGGCAGGCGCTGCGGCAGCGCCGGCAGCATGGACACGCGCGCGCGCAACGCGGCCTGCACGGGCTCCATCAGCGCGGGCTCCAGCGTCGCCTCCACCATGGCGAGGCCGAGATGCCCGGCGAGGCTCGCGGCCATGGCGCGGGTGCCGGTGCCCTGGCCGCGCAGGTCGATATCCAGCTCTGCCCGGCCGGAAACCCGCAGGGGCTGGCCGAGCAGCCGTTGCAACGCCGCGAGATCCAGCCCCGGGCTGCGGGCGATGAGATGCAGGCCGGGCGAGGCGGCGCGTCCATCGGCGGCGAGTTCGAGGCCGATCGGCCCCGCGGGGGTTTCCGCCGAGAAGGGGGAAATTCGCGCCTCGCCGCCGATCACCTTGAGGTGGGCCACGACCTGCCGCCAATCCTCCCCGCCCAGCCGCAACGCGGCGATATCGAGGCGCAGATCGGCATCGCCGAGACTCAGCGGGGCCAGGGGCAAGGGCAGGTCCGGGATCACCCGGCCAGGGGCTGCAGCAGCGCGGGGGGCGGCAACAGGGGGTGCCACAGCGGGGGGTAGCGAGGGCGGGCTGGCGGCAGCGACCGACGGGGCGACCCGAGGAGGAGAGCGCAAGGCATCGAGGTCGAGGCGAAGGGAGGAGAGCCTGCCCACCAGCGACGGTCGTTCACCCACCAGCAGCGCCAACTCGCCGCCCAGGCTGCCGGCGCCGCTCTCCAGCGCGATATCCCGGAGGCGGATGCCACCCGAAAAACCTGGCCCTGCCTCGGAAACCCGCGCGGCAAAGCGCAGCGCGCCCAAGGTGGGCAGCCCCATTGCGGGCAGCACCGTTGCAGGCACCGCCGCGAGATCCGCCACCTCTGCGGCCAGCGCGATGTCAAAGCCTGTCAGCGCGCGCGCATCGGCGATGGCGCCCTTCGCCGTCACCAGCGCACCAGCACCTGCGAGACGCAGATCGACGGGTAGCGCCCCCCTCGCCTGCCCCACCAGCAAGGCAGGCGTGCCGGTGGTGCCCGAAAGCGTCAGCGCCGCGCCGCCAAGGCTCGCCTCGGCCTCCAGCGCCAGCGGCGCGGTCATCCCCGCCGCCGCAAGGCTGGCGCGGCGCAGCACCAAGCCGGGGCGGAGCGCCGTGAGATCGGACTCGCCGATGCCGAGGCGCAGATCGGTGAGGCCGGCAAGCGCGCCCCCCTGCCCGCTGGCTGCCCCCGAGGCCGTCAGTTCACGCAGCGGCGGGAGGGCCGGGACCAGGGCGGCAAGCTGGGTAAGTTCCGCGGCATTCGCCTCGAAGCGTCCGGACCAGGCCGTGCCAGGACCGATGGACCCGCGCAGCCTGGCCTCCACCCCCAGAACGGCGACGCCCACGGAGATTGGCCAGGGGGCACCGCCGCCCAGCGCGGCAAAGCTGCCGCCTTCCAGGGTAAGGCGAAGCGCGTGGCCGCGCAGCGTCATCTCCCCCGTCGCCGTCATCGGGCCACCGGCGGGGGCGCTGACCTGCAGGCGGGGGATGTCGATCGCCTCCGCCACCGCGGTACGCGCATCCCGCAGCGTGACGCGCCCGCGTTCGAGCAGCAGCAGATCGAGGGCGATGGCCAGTGGTGGCCGCGGCGTGGATGGCCGGGAGGGGGTGCTGGGGGTGGCGGGCGCGGCGGGGCGGTCGAAATTCCAGTTCGCGCGGCCGGCGGCATCGACTTCCAGCAGCAGCACCGGGTCTTCCAGCACGATGCTGGCGATCTCGACCCGGCGGGACAGCAGCGGCAGCAACGCCGCCCTTACCTCCACCCGCTTCGCCGTCAGCATCGGCGCCCCGGCCCCACCGGCGTGATTGGCCAGCGCCACGTCCCGCAATTCGACTGTGGGGGTCAGCGACAAGGCGAGCCGCATGCCGCCCACCTCGAAGCGCCGGCCGGTCGCCTGTTCCACCGCCTCCACCATCCGGGGGCGCAGCGCCTCCGCATCCAGGAGCAGCAGCGCCGCCCCAAGGCCCAGCGCCGGCAGGCCGAGCACGGCCGCGAGGAGAAGGAACAGCCAGCGGCGGCGCGAGGGTGCGGTCATGGAGCTTTGCTAACGCGGCAGCGCGGCGTTCGTCATGCCAGGCGGCGCGGCTTCTGGGTGCGGGGCACCTCGAAGCCGAAGAAGGCGAAGGTGTCCTTCATGTGCTGCGGCAGCGGGGCCGCCACTTCGAGCCAGCCGCCGGAGGGGTGCGGCAGGCGGAGCGCGCGGGCGTGCAGATGGAGCGACTGCGAAAGCCCCTCCATATGCGCGGCCTGGCCGCCATACTTGCCGTCGCCCAGGATCGGGCAGCCCAGGGCTTCCATGGCATGGACGCGCAGCTGGTGAGTGCGGCCGGTATGCGGCTTCATCTCCAGCCAGGAGGCGCGGCGGCGGGCGGCATCCAGCACCCGGAACTCGGTGGAGGCGCGGGCCGCCTCGCGATCGCCTTTCTCCGCCGGCACCGTGCGTTCGCCGCGCGGCCCGCCCTGGCGGATCAGCGCCATCTCGATGGTCCCGGCCGGGGGG
>CANJXD010000086.1 GCA_947478535.1 Acetobacteraceae bacterium | reverse complement strand
GGTCGGGGAATCCCAGTTTTCCGCGGGAATGCGCGAGGGCGGGGGGCAACTTCCGCAACAGGTCTAGTGCGTTGCGAAAGCGCATCTTCATCGCTCCTCAGTGTCCCGGGATGAACCAGGTATGGCCAGACGCACGACATCGGGCGCCGCTTGCTGGGACTTTTTTACGGCCTGTCAGAGCGATACGAGATAGCCCCCATCAGGACTCGCGCAGGTGGCGTTTTGCGTGTTGCGGAATTGCCACAGTTTGCCGTTGTCCTGTGCAGATTGGTCACATCGCCGACGGCGAGGGTGGGCGCATCAATATCGGAATATTTGCAGACAGTGCCAATCTGCAACCTAGGCGGGTATTCTCAGCGACCAATCAGCGCCGCGAGGCAGGCCATCACATCCACCCGCAGCATCCCCGCCGCCGCCGGATTGCCGCCGACATGCGCGTCCCGCGCCACGCAGGGGTCCGCATAGCCGAAGGGCTCCCCGGTTGCCGCATTCACCAGCAGGCCGGGCGCCTGTTCCTCGATCCGGCAATCGCGCACGCTCTGCCCTGACGTGCGGGCGGCGACCCGGCTCAGCGGATTGTCGAAGCCGTGATGGGCGCCGGCGTACTCCGCCAGTGCCACGTCGCAGCCTGCCGCGCGCAACCTTTCCAGATGAGCGCGGACAGGGGCCACGGGGTTGAAGTCATCCGGCGTGCCATGGAAGACGCGGATCGGCCGCGGGACCATGACGGTGTCCTCGATGTAGCGGGTGCCGCAATCCGGATAGATGGCGAGCGTCGCCGCCGGGATGACGCCGCCCGGGTTCCACAAGCGGTGAAAGCGCGCCATCGCGGCATAGAAGGCGCCCTGCCCCCCGCGGGAGAACCCCATCACCGCGATGCGGTCGGCATCGATGCCGGGATGCGCAGCCAGCACGCCAAGGGCGCGGTAGATGTCATGTACGAAGGCCAGCCGCCCGAGCAGCGCCTGGTCGGCCGAGACGCTCGTCAGCCCACGGCCGGAGAACCCGTCCAGCACAAAGGCCGCCATCCCCGCCGCGTTGATCAGCCGCACCCAATGCGGGATCGCCGCGCCGATGCCGCCTGAGCCGTGCATCAGCAGCACCGCCGGGCGGCGACCGGGGGATTGGGGCAGGCTCAGCCAGCCCGCGAGCATGGTCGGCACGCCGCCGGCCTCGCCCAGCAGGAATTGCCGGTCCGTCATCGTCAGGCTGGGGACGGGGTGCAGTTCCGTCCGGATGGGCAGGTCTTGCATGCGGTTCGGTCCAGTTTCTTCATCCAGGCCGATCGGCACCGGCGCGGCGGGGCAGGAGGGGTCGCATGGGCGCCGCTCGCCCGCAACGGCCAGCCGCGCAGCGTTCCGCGCTTGGCGCGGGGGCGGCACTGGTGAAAGATCGGCGCGCAGGCAAGGGGAACGCATCCATGATCGCACGCCACATCGCCGCAGGCGTCGCCTGCGCCACCACATTGGGCCTCGGCGTGGCGGAGGCGCAGCCGCGCGACGCCTTCCATTGGATCGGCGAGATGAACAAGGCCTCCACCGTCATGGTGGTCTCGACCGGCATCGTTGATCGCGCATTGGGGGCGGATATCGCCAAGGCCGTCGCCGCGGTGATCGCGGAGGGGGCACGCCCCGGCGCAGAACGCCCGGCCGATTATCTCCGCGTGGAGCCCCGCCTGGTCGCATCGGGGGGGCCGGAGGTGACGCGGATGCATTCCGGGCGCAGCCGGCAGGATATGGGGTCCACCACCCATCGCCTGTTCCTGCGCGATGCCTTCCTCGACAACGCCGCGAGCCTCAACCAGTGGCGCGCGGCACTGCTGCGGCTGGCCAATACGGCGCCGGATGCGATCATGCCGGCCTACACCATGGGCGTGCAGGCGCAGCCCATCACGCTTGGGCACTACCTTTCGGGCTGGCTCGGCGCGCTGGAACGCCAGGCGGACCGCACGCGGGAAGGCTGGGCGCGGCTCAACCTCTCGCCGCTTGGCGCGGCGGCGGTCGGCACGTCGTCGTTCCCGGTGGATCGGCGGCAATTGGCCACGCTGCTCGGCTTTGACGGGCCGGTGGAGAATTCCTTCGATGCGAACCACGTCTCCGGCTTCGACCTGAATGTGGAAATGGCCTCGCTGGCCATGGCCGGCGGCGTCACGGCCGGGGCGCTGCTGGCGGATCTGCTCGACCAGTACCGCCAGACGCGCCCCTGGTTCGTGCTGGCGGCGGAGACGATGGGCAGCAGTTCCATCATGCCGCAGAAGCGCAACCCGGTGCCGCTGCTGAATGCGCGCGGCCAGGCGAGCCACGCGATCGGCGCGGCGCAGACGGCGCTGCTCGTCTCCCACAACATTGGCCCCGGCGTGATCGAGTATCGGGGGCAGGAGGCGCGGGACGCGCTGGCGGCGGGGGGGCGGCTGCAGCGGGACATGGCGGCGCTGTTCGGCGCGCTGCGCTTCGACGCGACGCGGGCGCTGGAGGAAGTGGATGCGGATTACGCGACCACGACGGAATTGGCCGATGTGTTGCAGCGGGAGGCGAATGTGCCCTTCCGCCTCGGCCATCATTTCGCGTCGGAGCTGGTGAATTACGGGCGAGGGCGGGGTCTGCGGCCGGCGGCGCTGGATTTCGCGGAGGTCGTGCGCCTGTATGCCGAGACGGCGCGGCATACGCCGGGCCAGGCGGAGGCTTTTCCGTTGACGGAAGCGCGCTTCCGGGAATCGCTGACGGCGCAGAACATGGTGCGCTCCAGCCTCGGCCTCGGCGGCCCGCAGCCGGCCGAGGTTGCGCGGATTCTCGCCGCGCAGGGGGCCCGGCTGGCGGTGGATGAGGCCTGGCTGGCGGGGCGGCGGGCGGCGCTGACCGGTGCGGCGGCGGCGCTCGACGCGCAATTCGAGGCGCTGCGTCGCGCGCCATAAGCCGCGGCTATGGCTTCCCGCTGAATTGCCGTCTTCCGCCCCAGGCGACGCTGCCAGCACACTGTTGCCAAGTTGGGGCGATCAAGCGGGAGGAGGGGACGGCATGCGGATCGCGCCGACGGGCGAGTCACTGGGCGCTGTGGTGTCGGAGATCGATCTCTCCGACCCCCTGGCCGAGGCGGATTTCAATCGCATCCTGCGCGCCCTGGGCGAGTATGGCGTGCTGCGCTTTCCCGGCCAGGCGATCGACCCGGCGGCGCTGCGCGCGCTGTCATCGCGGTTCGGCTCGCTCCTGGCGGCGAAGAACACGGCGCTGTCGGAGCCGGGGATGCCGGATGTCTCCATCCTGTCCAACGTGGTGGAGAACGGGCGCAACATCGGCCTGCCCGATGCGGGGCAGGACTGGCACACGGACATGACCTATTCCGCCGTGCCGGGCTTCGTGAACGTGCTGGTGGCGCTGCGCGTGCCGATGCGGGACGGCGCGCCGCGTGGGGCGACGGAATTCACCAATACCCAGGCCGCCTGCGCCGACCTGCCGGAGACGCTGCGCCGGCGGCTGGAAGGCACGACGGCGACGCATGACCTCGACAAATACTGGGAGCATATGCGCCGCGAGAAGGGCAGCACGCGCCCGCCGCTGACGCCGGCCCAGCGCGCCGCCTTGCCGCCGGTGGTGCACCCGACGCTGCTGACGCACCCGATCACCGGCCGCCCGGTGATCTATGTGAACCCCGGCTTCACCACCCGCATCAACGAACTGCCGGAAGCCGAGAGCGACGCGGTCCTGGCCGGGCTGTTCGAGCACATCCTGCTGCCGAAATATCGCTACGTGCATCGCTGGGCGGTGGGCGACGTGCTGCTGTGGGACCACCTCGGCACCTGGCACTACGCGGTGCCGGATTACCGGCCGGATGAGCATCGCCTGATGAAGCGCTGCCAGGTGCTGGCGGACCGGATCTTCGACCCGGACTTCCAGCGCCGGCACCTCGGCCTAGCGGCGTAGCCAGGGCGTGGCGGCGTAGCCAGAAGAATAGCGCCGCGCGAAGCGGCGGGAGGAGGGACGATGGGCGGAATTCGCATGGGGCGGCGGGCGGCCGGCGCGGTGCTGGGCGCGGCGATGCTGCAGGGCGCGCCGATGCTGCAGGGCGCAGGGGGCGCCGCGGCGCAGTCCTTCCCGACGCGGTCGATCCGCGTGCTGGTGCCCTTCGGTCCGGGCTCGGCCACCGACATCATGGCCCGCACCGTGCTGCCGGTGATGGCGGAGAAGCTCGGCCAGCCCATGGTGATCGAGAACCGCGCCGGGGCCTTCGGCGTGGTGGGCAGCGAGCCGGTCGCGCGCGCGGCGCCGGATGGCTACACCATCGCGGTGGGGGCGGTGTCCTCCCACGCCATCGCCGCCTCCATCCTGCCGTCGCTGCCCTATGACCTGCTGCGGGACTTCACGCCGATCGGGCGGATGTGCACCTCCGCCAACCTGATCGTCGTGCATCCCTCGGTGCCGGCGCGGACGCTGCCGGAACTGATCGCCTATTCGCGCAGCCGGCCGGAGGGCGTGCCCTTCGTCGCCAGCAGCCGCGGGACCTCGAACGGCCTGGCGGGGGAACTGCTGCGGCTGCGGCACGGGGCGAACCTCACCCTGGTGCCCTACACCAATATCGGCCAGGGGCTGACGGCGGTGATCGCGGGGCAGGTGCCGATGATGATCTACACCGTCGCCGTGCTGCCGCATGTGCGTGAAGGCCGACTGCGCGCCATCGCGGTGACATCCGAACGCCGCACGGCGCAGGCGCCGGAGGTGCCGACGGCGATCGAGCAGGGGCTGGCCGGCATGGTCGCCGACAGCTGGTTCGGCATGTTCGGCCCGGCGCGGTTGCCCGAGCCGATCCTGGCGCGGCTGTATGAGGCGCTGTCGACGGCGATGGCCGATCCCGGCGTGACGCGACGGCTGATCGACCAGGGGCTGGACCCCGGGCTGCTCGGCCCCGCCGCGTTCAAGGAATACCAGGCGCGGGAGATCGAGCATTGGGGCGCCATCGTTCGGGAATCCGGCGCGACGGCGAATTGAAGGGCAAGGCCATGACCACCATCCTGGGCAGCGGCGCGTGGCGCTATGAGGTCGTCGAGGGCTGGGGGCGCCTGCCGGAGGGCTGGAGCTTCCGTGAGGTCGCGGCGATCTGCGTCGATGATGCGCGGGACCGCGTCTACATCTTCAGCCGCGGCCAGCACCCGATGACGGTGTTCAACCGCGCCGGGGATTTCCTGACGAGTTGGGGCTACGAGCTGTTCAAGCGCCCGCATGGGCTGAGCCTGTGTCCGGATGGCAGCATCCTCTGCACCGATGACGGCAATCACAGCGTCCGCCGCTGCACGCCGGAAGGGAAGGTGCTGCTGGAGATCGGCACGCCGGGGCAACCGAAGCCCTACATGTCCGGTGAGCCCTTCTGCCGCTGCACCCATACCGCGCTGTCGCCGGAGGGGGACATCTACGTCTCCGACGGCTACGGCAATCCGCGCGTGCACAAATTCGACCCCGCGGGGCGGCTGCTGTTCTCCTGGGGGGAATCTGGTTGCGATCCCGGCCAGTTCAACATCCCGCACAACATCGCCACCGACGCGGCCGGCTACGTCTATGTCGCGGACCGGGAGAACCATCGCGTCCAGGTCTTCGACGGCAAGGGCCGCTACCAGACGCAATGGAACAACCTGCACCGGCCGAGCGCCCTGTTCATGACCCGCGGCGCCTGTCCGCATTGCTATATCGGGGAGACAGGGCCGGGTTTCGCCATCAACTGCAAGGCACCCAATCTCGGCCCGCGCGTCGCGGTGTGCACGATGGAGGGCAAGGTGCTGGCGCGGCTCGGCGCGCCTACTGCGGGGACGCGGCCGGACCAGTTCATCTCGCCGCACGGCATCGCGGTGGATGAGCGCGGCGACATCTATGTGGGGGAGGTCTCGAGGTCCGCCTGGGCGCGGTATGACCTCGGCCCGCCGCCGGCGGAGGGGCTGCCCTGCCTGAAGAAGTTGCGGAAGCTGCCGGCGGAATAGGGGGCTTTCGCCCCCAGCCCTTCACACCTTCAGCGCGTGCACTTCCTTGGCCTTCGCCGTGCAGGCGGCGTGGAGGAAGCCGAGGTCGTTGCCGGTGGAGACGAAGCGGGCACCCATGCCCACGATCTCCGCCACCAGATCCGGCCGGCTGGCGAGGCCGCCGATGCCGACATGCTTGCCGACGTTGCGCGCGGCGGTGATGATCCGCTGGAAGGCGGCGCGCACGCGCGGATCGTCATACTGGCCGGGGATGCCCATTTCCGCCGTCAGGTCGTTGGTGCCGACGAGGACCATGTCCACGCCATCCACCGCGACGATCTCCTCCACCTTCTCCAGTGCCTCCAGCGTCTCCACCATCGGGATCACCATGGTGGCGGCGTCCAGCACCGGGTTGGCGAGCTTGGCGGGGAAGCTGCGGAAGCCGAATTGCGGCAGGTTGCCGGAGGCGGAGCGCGTGCCGAGCGGGGCGAAGCGCGCCATGCTGACGACCTCCTTCGCCTCGGTGGCCGAACGCACATGCGGCGCGATGATGCCGAGCGAGCCTGCATCGAGCACGCGGCCGATATACTCGGACGTCAGCGCGGGCACGCGCACGAAGGGCGTGATGCCGGCGGACAGCGCGGCCATGCAGATCTGCCCGGTGGTGTCGAGCGAGAGCGGGCAGTGTTCGAGGTCGACATAGATCGTGTCGAAGCCGGCGCTGGCGGCGATCTGCGCGATTTCCACTCCGCGCACGAGGCGCACGATCATCGAGGCCACGACCTCATCGCGGGCGAGCTTTTCGCGCACGCGATTGCGCAGGAAATCTTCGGGCTTTGCGGACATGGTCGTTCCTCGGGCTGATGGCGCGGAGCCTGCGGGCGACGGCCGGGGGCGTCAATCCGAGGCAGGGTTATGGCTGCCTAGGGTTCTGCTTATGGGCGACGCGCGGGGCCATGCTACAGCGCCCGCGATGGCCCGCAGACCAACCCCCGAAAGCCCGCCCGCGCGCCGTGCCCCGGTGAGCCCCGCGGCGAAGGCCACCACGCGGGATCAGCCGAAGGCCGCCACGCGGGAGGCGGCGAGGCCCGCAGCCCGCCGGGGTGCCTGGCGCTGGCTGCGCTGGCTCGTGCTGCTGACGATCTGGGGCGGCATTGCGCTCGGCGCGCTGCTGCTGGTGCTGATCTGGGATCTGCCGCGCACGGACCTCGCGCTGACCACCACCCGCCGCGCCGGCGTGACCCTGGAAGCGACGGATGGGCGCGTGATCGCGACCTCCGGCGATGTGGTGGGGGATATCGTGCGGCTGCGGGACCTGCCGGCGCATCTGCCGCAGGCCGTCATCGCCATCGAGGACCGGCGCTTTCGCGACCATTACGGAATCGACCCCATTGGCATCGCCCGCGCGGCCTATGTGAACTTCACTGCCGGCCGGGTTTCCCAGGGCGGTTCGACGCTGACGCAGCAGCTCGCGAAAAACCTGTTCCTGACGCCGGAACGCAGCTTCCGCCGCAAGGCGCAGGAAGCGGTGATGGCGCTGTGGCTGGAATGGAAATTCACCAAGGACGAGTTGCTCGAGATCTATCTCAACCGCGTCTATCTCGGCGGCGGCGCCTATGGGGTGGATGCGGCGGCGCGGCTCTATTTCGGGGTGCCGGCGCCGCGGCTGAACCTCTGGCAATCCGCGGTGCTGGCAGGGCTGCCGAAGGCGCCCTCGCGGCTCAATCCCCGCAGCGCGCCGGAAGCGGCGGCGCGGCGGGCGGCGGAGGTGCTGGATGCAATGGCGGAGACCGGCGCCATCACCCAGCGCCAGGCCACGGCGGCCGCGGAATCGATCCGCATCGCGCCGCGCCCGTCCCGCGATTCCGGCTGGTTCGCGGATTGGGTGATGGAGGACCTCGGCAACCGCTTTCCCGGCAATGCCGATCTCGTGTTGCGGACGACGCTGGACCTGCGGGTGCAGGCGGTGGTGGAACAGCGGCTGGAAGCGCTGCTGGCGGGCCAGGGGCAGCGCGCACGGGTTGGCCAGGGGGCGGTGGTGGTGCTGGAAGCGGCCACGGGCAATGTGCGCGCCATGGCGGGGGGGCGGGATTACCGCGCTACCCAGTTCAATCGTGCGACGCAGGCGCGGCGCCAGCCCGGCTCGGCCTTCAAGCCCTTCGTCTTCCTGACCGCGCTGGAAGCCGGGGCGACGCCGCTGGATACCGTGGCGGATGGGCCGCTGACCCTGGGCGGCTGGTCCCCCGGCAATGGCGCCTGGCGGGGGCGAGGCGAGATCTCGCTGGAGGAGGCGCTGGCGCAGTCCGTGAACACCGCCGCGGTGCGTGTGCTGCAACGTGGCGGTGGCGCGCGGGCGGTGACGGAGACGGCACGGCGCTTCGGCCTGCCCGGCCCCTTCCCGCGCGATGCGACGATCGCGCTCGGCACCGGGGAGGTGACGTTGATCGACCTCGCCGCCGCCTATGCGCCCTTCGCCACGGGCGGGCTGCTGCCGCAGCCGCGCGGGCTGACGGCGGCGCGGGCGGATGGCCAGGCCGTTGGCATCGCGCCGCCGGCCGCACGCCGCGTCACCACGCCGGAAGCGGCGCAGGCGATGCGGCGGATGCTGGACGCCGTGGTTGCGCGCGGCACCGGGCGCGCGGCGCAACCACCGGGTGCGAGGGCCGTGGCGGGCAAGACGGGCACGACGCAGGATTTCCGCGACGCCTGGTTCATCGGCATCGCGCCGGTTGCCGCGGGGGCTCTCATCATCGGGATCTGGCTCGGCAATGATGATGGGGCGCCGATGGCGGAGGTGGCCGGCGGCGGGCTGCCGGCACGGCTGTTCCGGGACATCCTGGAGGGGCTTTCACCCGCCGAGGCGGCGCCGGCCAATGGCGGATGACACAGGAGGCCGCCTTGCGGGATGACCGGCTCGCTACGCGCGACGAAAGGCTCCGCCGCAGCGCGTCCGCGGTGCAGCATGACATCAACAACGCGATGATGGTGCTGGCCTCCAACCTCGAGATGCTGGCGCGGCATCTGCCGGAAGGCCCGCCGCGCCGGCAGTTGGACCGCGCGCGGGAAGCGGCGCGGCGGCTGGATGAGGTGATGCGCGGCTTCCTCGACGCTCTGCGCCGCCCTGGGGGGGAACTGGTAAGGATCGCCCCTGCCCTGGCGGTCAGCCAGGCGCTGGCGCTGCTGCGCGTGGCGCTGGGCGGGCGCGCCCGTATCGAACTCGCGCCGACCGAAGCCGTGGCGGAGGTGCTGCTGGACCGGGCGGCGCTGGATGCGGCGCTGCTCGCCTTGGTGCAGGACATGGCGCTGGCGCCTGGCAGCGTGATCGGTCTGGTGGTTCAGGAAGCGGACGGCGCGGTGGCGCTGGCCGTCACCCTGCCGGAGGGCGTGGCCCTGCCGGAGAGCGCCCGCGCTGCCTTGGCCCTGGCCGGGGCCCTGGCCGGGGCGCTGGCAGCGGGGCCCGTGCTGTCCTGGCCGATCGCTACAGGAACCACGCCATCGCCTTGATGGCGGCCCAGACCATCAGGGCGAGGACAGCCGTTGCGAAGACGCAGCCGGCGATGGTCGCGACGATGCCCCAGCCGACCACCTTGCTGTCATGCTCGATCAGGCCGAGTGCCATGATCATGTTGCCGAAGGCCGGCGGGCCATTCGTGCCCGGGCCGGGCAGGATCAGCATGATGGCGGCATAGGCGGACAGCCAGCCGACGATCTTCCGCCCCACCGGGCCCGTGAAGAAGCCGGGGCGCGGGCGGATATAGCGCTCCACCCGGCCAAGCCAGCGGGTGGATGCGGAAGCCAGCATCAACAGATCGGCGCGCTTGATGCTCTGCCGGGCCAGGATCGCCGGAAGTCGCGGCCGGTCGAAGCCCAGGCCCATCTGCACGCCGAGGATCAGCAGAGGCGTGCCGAACACCGTCGCCAGCCCCGGCAGCAGGCCGGGCAGCAGCAGCAGCAGCAAAAGCATGCCGAAGGCGCGGTCGCCGAAGGCATGCGTCATCTCGCCCAGGGTTATGCGTTCCCCGGGAAAGGCGGAAGCGACTTCCGCGACGATGCGGGAGATAGGCGCGGCATGGGGCTCGGCGCCGGCGTCGGGCGTCATTCAGTCTCCGCTTCCTGTCGTGGATGCGGCGCATATGGGGATGCGGCTACGCTCCCGTGAAGACGGGGCGGCGCTTTTCCATGAAGGCGCGGCGGCCTTCGCGGTAATCGGCGCTGTCGAAGCAATCCGCCACCGCGCCCTGCACCGCGCCCATGTCCCGGTTCGCCGGGTCCTGCAAGGCCGCGTTGACGGCGAGCTTGGCGGCGCGGATGGTCAGCGGGGCGTTGGTGGCGAGGGTGGTGGCAAGCTTCACCACCGCCTCCTCCAGCGCATCGACCGCGACCACGCGGTTGACCAGGCCGATGCGCTCGGCTTCTCGCGCATCGATGCGTTCGCCGCTGAACAGCATCATGCGGGCATGGGCGGGGCCGACCAGGCCTGTCAGCACGCGGACCATGTCGAACCCATAGGCGAGGCCGAGCTTGGCGGCGGGAATGCCGAAGGTCGCGTCCTCGGCGGCGATGCGGAGATCGGCCGACATGGCGAGGCCGAGGCCGCCGCCGAGGCAGAAGCCGCGGATCTTGGCGATGACCGGCTTGCGCGCCGCGCGCAGCCTGGCGCGGCCGCCGCTGGTCAGCTTCTCGTACTCCCGCTGGGCGTCGGCGTCGGAGCGCTGCTTTTCGAACTGGGAGATATCGGCGCCGGAGACGAAGGCCTTGTCGCCCGCGCCTTCCAGAATGATGACGCGCACCGCCGCGTCATCCGCGAAACGGTCCAGCGCCTCGCCCAGCCCCTCCCACATCGGGATGGACATGGCGTTGCGCTTTTCCGGCTGGTTGAAGACGATGCGGCCGATGCCGTCCCCAGGGCCGTCCCCAGGGCCGTCCCCTGGGCCCCCCCCGATGCGGGCGAGGATCTTGCCTTCCGCGAATTGCAGGTCGATCGCCGCGGCATCCATGGCCTGTTCCCCCAGTCATGCGTTCTGGGGGAACAGTATGGCGCGGCGCTATTCCGGCTGGAAGTTGGCGATGCGCAGCAATTCGGCGTTGCGGGCGACATCGGCGACGATGAAGCGTTCCGCCTGCTCCACCGTCTCCGCCACCGGCTCGAAGCCAAGGCCGGTCAGGCGGGTGACGACATCGGGTTCCGAAAGCCCGGCGACGAGCGCCTGGTTGATGCGGATCGCGATCTCCCGCGGCATGGCGCGCGGACCCCAGACGCCATACCAGGAATAGAATTCGAAGCCCGGAAGGCCGGCTTCCGCCGCCGTCGGCAATTCCGGCGCCAGCGCCGTGCGCTGGGCGGTGGCGATGCAGAGTCCGCGCAACTGCCCGCCACGGATCATCGGCAGGGTGGCCAGCACCGGGTCGAACATCAGCTGGGCATTGCCGGCGGCGACATCGGTCAAGGCCGGCGCGCTGCCGCGATAGCCGACGATCTCGATCCCCGCGCCGGTCATGCGGTTGAACTCGATGCTGCCGAGATGGCCGGCGGCGCCGAGGGAGGAGGTGGCGAAGGTCCAGCGCGCGGGTTCGCGCTTCGCGGCCTCGACCACGGCGGGGATCGTCGTCTGCGGCAGGCGCGGGTTCATCACCAGCACGAGCGGGCCGCGCGCGGTGCGGGCGAGCGGGATGAAATCGGCCACCGGATCATAGGGCGCGTTCTTCATCACATGCTTCGCCATCGGGTGGATGGAGGCACTGCCAAGGATGGTATAGCCATCCGCCGGCGCCTGCAGCATCGCCTGGCTGCCGATGGCGCCATTGGCGCCGGCGCGGTTTTCCACCACGACCGGTACGCCGAGGCGTTCCGACAGCTTCTGCGCGGAAAGCCGGGCCATCGCATCCGTCGCGGCGCCGGGGGTATAGGGGACGATCATCCGGATCGCCCGGGCCGGCCATGCGCCTTGCGCCCGCACCGCCGGGGCGGCGAGCACGCCACCGGTTGCCATCAGGATGCCGCGCCTGCCCACCATCATTGCCGTCGTCTCCGGGTTCATGGCGCGGAGACTGCCATCGGCGCCGGCATCGTGCAAATCGCTTCGTGGAAAAGGCAATAATCACAAATGGAAAGCGTGGATATTGCCCTGCTCCTGGCGATGGATGTCTCGGCCAGTGTCAGCTTCGAGGAATTCGGGCTGATGGCTGGCGGCACGGCGGCGGCGCTGCGGGACCCGGCGGTGCTGGCGGCGACGACGGGTGGGCCGAGGCGGGCGGCGGCGATCGGGCTGCTGCTGTGGTCCGGCGTGGGGGAGCAGGACTTGGCGGTGGGATGGGTGCGCGTGGCGGATGCGGCCTCCGCGGAGGCGGTGGCGGCGGCGATCGAGAATGCGCCCCGCCTGCCCCGCCCGGGGGCGACGGCGCTGGGGGAGGGGATGGTGGCGGGCCTCACCGTGCTGGCGCGCTGCCCCTTCGAGGCGACGCGGCTGGTGATGGATGTGGCGGGGGACGGCGCCAACAACCAGGGCCGCGCGCCTGGGCCGGTGCGCGATCTGGCGGTGCAGGCGGGGGTGACGATCAATGGCCTGGCGATCCTGGATGAGGAGCCGGGATTGCTGGACCATTATGCCGCGGAGGTGATCGGCGGTCCCGGCGCCTTCGCCATGGCCTGCGCCGACTATGGCGATTTCGCCGAGGCCATCCTGCGCAAGCTGCGGCGGGAGTTGGGGGGCAGCCCTGTCGTGTGACGCGCTTCCCGTCGCGTGCCGGGCGGGGCATACCGGGGCCACACGCGACGCCAGACGGAAAAAACAATGCTGCTGCTGATCCCCGGCCCGGTCCAGACGAGACCCGAAATCCGCGCCTGCATGGCCGAGGACATCGCGCCCTGGGACGAGGAGTTCCGCGACGAATACGCGGCCATGCGACCGCGCATCGTCGCCATCGCCGGGGGCATCGAGGGGAGCCACGTCTCCCTGCCCCTGCCGGGCTGCGGGCACATGATCATCGAATCCGCCATCCGCACCTTCGTCCCGGCCGGCGGCACGCTGCTCGTCGTGCAGAATGGCGGCTATGCGGACCGGCTGGCGCGGCTGGCGAAGGAGGCTGGGCGCAACGTCGTCTCCCTGCATGGCCCCGACAACCGGCCGATGGAGCCGGGGCGCCTGGCGCAGGCGCTGGCCGAGCATCCGGAATGCAGCCATGTCGCGCTGGTGGTCAGCGAGACGGGGACCGGCATCGTCAATGACCCGAATGTGCTGGGCCCCGTGATCGCCGCGGCGGGACGGCGGATGATCTGCGATGCCGTGTCCGGCTTCGGCGCGCTGCCCTTCAGCATCGCCGAGCATCCGGAATGTGACGTGGTGGTCTTCACCTCCAACAAGTGCCTGGAAGGCATGCCGGGCTTCGGCTTCGCGGTGGCACCTGTGGCGCGGCTGGAGGCCTGCCGGGGCAATGCCGGGTCCTGGGTGATGGATTTGGTGGATGTGCATGACCACGCGCTGCGCAATGGCTGGGGCAGCTTCCGCTTCACGCCCGCGGTGCAGGCGCTGCGGGCCTTCGGCAAGGCGATGGACTTCTACGCGGCCGAGGGCGGCCAGACCGGGCGGCTCGCGCGCTACATGCGCAACCGGGACGTGATGCGGGAAGGCCTGCAGGCGCTGGGCTTCACGCCCTATGTCGCGCCGGAACACCAGGGGCCGATTATCGTCAACGTCTTCCAGCCCGTTGACCCAAACTGGAATTTCACGACGTTTCGCATCGCGATGAAGCATCGCGGCGTCATCCTCAGTGATTTCTACACGACCAAGGTGCCGACCATGCGCTTTGGCTGCATCGGGGCGATCGGGGAAGGCGATATCCGCTTCGCCCTGGCGCAGGTCGCGGCGGTGCTGGAGGAGATGGGTGTCGGCCGCCGCACCGCCGCCTGATCCTGCGCGGGGTTGCGCCCCCGCGCCGGGGTGCCCCCATCCCGCGCGCGGGGTTGCGCCCCCGCGCCGGGGTGCCCCCCATCCCGAGCGCGGGGTTGCGACCCCGCGCCGGGCTGCCCCATAGTCCCACATCGTCGGTTCGGATGAAGGATGCGGTCCCATGGCGAATGATTTTTGGCCCGGCTTCGGGCGGCGTACGGCACTGGGTGCGGGGCTTGGCCTGGCGGCTGCGCCGCTGGCGGGCGCACAGGCGCAGCAGCGCTTTGCGGGGCGTGAGGTTGTCGCCACCGCTTTCGGCGGGCCGAGCCAGGATATGCTCCAGCGCATGGTGTTCGACCGGGTGCAGCGGGAAACCGGCGCGCGGGGCACGCAGACGCCGTTGCTCTCCGCCAATGCCTTCGCCCGCATGCGGGCCGAGGCGCAGGCGCCGCAGATCGATCTGTTCATGTTCTCCGGCGGCCAGCACGTCCAGGCCAAGGCCGATGGGCTGACCCAGCCGATGCCGGCGCAGCCGAACTTTGCCAATGTTCCGGCCAACCTGAAGGACCCGGAGGGCCATTGGATCGCCTGGGGCCTGGTGACGGAAGGCATCCTCTATCGCCCGGACAAGGTGCCGAACCCGCCGAAGAGCTACCGCGACTTCTTCCGCCCCGAATTCGAAGGCCACATCGCCTTCCCGCACATCACCAACGGCTACGGCACGGACTTCCTGGTGATGCTGGCGCGCGCGCATGGCGGCAGCGAGAGCAATATCGGCCCGGGCTTCGACGCGCTGAAGCGCATCGCGCCGCGTGCCAACATCTTCCGCTCCGCCGCCGAGGTGCAGACGCTGTTCGCCTCGGGCGATATCTGGATCATGCCGTATGACGGCGCTTCGGCCATGCGGAGCTCGGCGATGGGCATTCCCGTCGCCTATAGCGTGCCGGAGGAAGGCGCGCCTTACGTCCTGCTGGTGGGTTGCGCGGCACGGCGCAGCCGCAACGCGGATATCGCGGCGGCGATCATGAACGGGCACCTGGAGCCGGAGGTGCAGGCTTCCATCGCCAAGGATGTAGGCTGGGCGCCGGTGAATACGGCGACGCGGCTGCCGCCGGATGTGGCGCCCTTCATGGCGCCGACGGACAAGCTGGCGGACCTCAACCGGGACGTGATCAATGCCAGCCGCCCGGCCTGGACGGACCGCTTCAACCGGGAGATCAGCCGGTAAGGCGGGTTTCATGATG
>CANJXD010000085.1 GCA_947478535.1 Acetobacteraceae bacterium | reverse complement strand
TACCACACCATCGGCGAGGGTCAGGTTCTCGTGCGCAGCATGGGGGATCTGCAGTCGCGCCCGCCGCTGGTGATCGCGCCGCATGTGCCCGGTTCCTCCGCGCTCTATGAGGATCTGATCCGGGCGCTCGATCTTCCCGTCATCGCCTTCGACCCACCCGGGCATGGCGAGAGCGATCCGCGCCCCGATGGAGCGCAGACGCCGGAAGCCTGGGCGGAGACGCTCTGGGCCGTGTGCGATGCGCTGGGCGTGGGGCAGGTGCATCTGCTCGGCCACAATGGCGGTGCGACAACAGCGATCGCGGCGGCACTGTCGCGGCCGGATCGTGCGCTGTCCGTGGTGCTCGATGCGCCGATCGCGCTGCCGGCGCGGGCGCGGGCGGAATGGGCCGATCGCTGGGCGCCGGATGTGACGCCGTGCTGGGATGGATCCCACCTGCTGAAGATGTGGCACATGCGCCGCGACATGGGGCTGTGGTTCCCGTGGTGGGACCGCACCCTGGCCGCCGCGCGCAAGGTGGAACCGCGCATCGAGCCGGAGCGGTTGCAGGAGGAAGTGCGCGAACTCGCGAAGCAGCCGGCTTCCTTCTCACCAGCTTGGCGTGCCGTGATCGGCTGGCCGCTGCTGGAAAGGCTGGCATCCCTGCCGCAGCGCGTCACGCTGATGGCGTCGGAATCCGATCTGTTCGGCCAGTGCCTCGATGACGCGGCGGCGATGCGGCCGGAGGTGACGCCGCTGCGCTGCCACGATACGGCGGCGGACCGCGCGGCCACGATCCGCGCGGCGCTGGCGGGCTGAAGCACCATGCCCTTCGACACGGTCTTTCGCCTGCACCGGACGACGCGGCCCGACAAGGTCGCGATCATCGATGGCGCGCGCCGGATCGACTATGCGCTGCTCGACCGGCTGATCGACGGCGCCTGCCATGTGCTCGCCGCTCGGGGCGTGAAGCGGGACATGCTGGTGGGCCTCGGGCTTGGCGACCATGCCGAGCATGTCATCGCGATGATCGCACTGGCGCGGATGGGGGCGGTGATCCTGCCGATGGATTGCCGCTGGGCGCCGGCGGAAAAGCAGCGCTTCGTCGATGCCTTCGCGCCGGATGCGGTGCTGCTTGAGCAGGATGACACGGCGCTGCCGCATGCGACATGGCAGGGCCTTCCGCCCGGCTGGATCATGCCGTCCGAGACGCCGTGGATCGACGCGGCGGTGACGGATGACAGCCCACTCGTGCTGTCCCTGTCATCGGGCACGACCGGCCTGCCGAAGGGGCCGCGCGCGACGCATCGGCAGTTCGAGAACCGGTTCATGGTCTATTGGCTCAATATGGGCCTCAACGCGCAGGACATCTATGTCTCCGTCACGCCGCTGTATTTCGGTGGCGGGCGCGCCTTCAACCTGGCGATGCTGTTCGCAGGCGCCACCATTTCCGTGCTCTCGCCACGCACCAAGGTGGGGGAGCTTGCCGCTCATCTCGCGGAGATCGGCGGCACGGCGATCTTCCTTGTGCCGACGCAGATCCGGCGATTGCTGGATGAAAACCCCGGCGAGTGCGCCTTCCCGACGCTGCGCGTGCTGATCTCCTCCGGCTCCGCACTGCATCCGGAGGAACGCGTTGCGATCCGCCGGCACCTGACGCCGAACCTTTTCGAGTTCTATTCCTCGACCGAAGGTGGCGGCGTGTCCGTCCTCACGCCCGCGGATTGCGAACGCCATCCCGACAGTGTCGGACGCCCCTGCTTCCGGGTTGCGGTCGAGATCGTCGATGAGGCGCATGCGCCGCTGCCCCCGGGCCATATCGGCCGCCTGCGTTATCGCAGCCCCGCTTCCGCGCGCGGCTACTACCGCGCCGAGGATGGCGACGCCTTCCGCGATGGCTGGTTCTATCCCGGTGACCTCGCGCGACTGGATGCGGAAGGGTTTCTCTATCTGCATGGTCGCGGGAAGGACATGATCATCCGTGGCGGGGTGAACATCTATCCCCAGGATATCGAGCGTGTGCTGACCGAATTTCCCGGCGTGCGCGACGCCGCCGTAGCGGGCGCGCCTTCTCGCGAAATGGGCGAGGAGGTGGCCGCCTTCATCGTCGCGGAGGCGGACGTGACGGATGAGGCGCTGCGCGCGCATTGCCGCGCGAGCCTCGCAGCCTACAAGATTCCCGGCATCATCCATCGCGTGGCGGAACTGCCGCGCAATGCCGGCGGCAAGGTCCTCAAGGCGCAACTCCTCACGCTGCTGACAACCTCAACACCCGGAGCATGACGATGACGCACGCCATTTCCCGCCGGCCGCTGCTCGGCGCGATGCTGACCGGTCTCGCCGCGCCTGCCTTGGCGCAAAGCAGCGGCCCGTGGCCGAACCGCCCCATCCGTTTCATCAGCCCATGGCCGCCAGGCGGCCCGGCGGACCTGATCGCGCGGCCGATCATCGAGAAACTCACCACGGCGCTTGGGCAGCCCGTGGTGCTGGAAACGCGGCCCGGCGCGGGGGGTACGGTCGCCGTCGCCTCCGTCGCGCGCGCGGCACCGGATGGCTATACCGTGCTGTTCTCCCAGGCCGGGCCGAATTCGATCACGCCGGCCTTCCGCACCGTGCCCTATGATCCCGTGAAGGACTTCATCGCGGTCACGCAGCTGGTGTCCTCCGGCCTTGTGTTCACGGTGCGGCCAGGCCTCGGCGTGAACAGCGTGGCGGAGCTTGTCGCGCTCGCGAAGACGTCCCGCCCCGAGTTGAACTTCGGCTCCATCGGCCCGGCCAGCACCACCCATCTGGCCGGCGAGATGCTGATCCGCGCGGCGGGGATCAACCTGCTGCATGTGCCCTATACGGGATCGACGCAGCCCATCGCGGATATGCTGGCGGGCCGCATCGACATGGGCTTCTGGAACATCGGCGCGGTGATGGGCTTCATCCAGGCGGGACAGTTGAAGCCGATCGGCGTGACGACGCTCGGGCGTTCGAGCCGCCTGCCGAATGTGCCGGCGATGGCGGAAACCTATCCGGGCTTCGAGGTGAATTCCTGGTACGGCGTCCATATGCCGGCCGGCACGCCGCAGCCGATCATCGACCGCCTGCACACCGAATTCGTGGCGGCACTCCGCGCGCCCGATGTCTCCGCGCGGCTGATCGAGAACGGGCTGGAGATCGAGGGCACCTCTCCCGCGCAATTCGCGGCGAAGATCGAGAACGACCTGCGTCTTTGGCAGGAACTCGCCCGCGCAACCGGCCTGCGTGCGGAGTGATCCGATGAGCATCATCCGCCGCGGCTTCACGGAAATCGCCGAGGGGCAGGTGCATTTCCGCACGGCCGGCATTGCCACGGCGGGGCAATTGCCGCTGGTGATGATGCATGCCTCCCCGGGGTCCGCGAAGCTGCTGGAACCGCTGATCGCTGCTTTCGGGGCGCAGCGCCAGGTCATCGCCTGCGACACGCTCGGCAATGGCGATAGCTGCCTGCCGGCGCGGCGCGATGTGGATATCGCCTATTTCGCGGATGCGCATCTGCGCGCGCTGGCGGCACTCGGGATCGAGCGTTTCGATCTCTATGGAAGCCACACCGGCGCGAACATCGCCTGCGAGATCGCGATTGCCGAGCCGCATCGCGTGCGGCGCCTGGTGCTGGACGGCGTGTCGCTCTACGCGCCGGAGGAACGGGCGGACATGCTGGTGCACTACGCACCGGGCGTGACGCTGGACCAGCAGGGCTCGCAACTCGGCTGGATCTGGAACTTCGTGCGGGACGCCTATCTGTTCTGGCCCTGGTACAAGCGCGATGCCGCACACCGTCGCCCGCTCGGCCTGCCGAGTGCGGAGGAGTTGCACGACAAGGTGGTGGAGGTGCTGAAATCCGCGCGCAGCTATCACCTCAGCTACAATGCCGCGATCGGCTACGACAAGGCGCCGCGACTGCCCTTGGTGACAGTGCCGACTCTGCTGGCCTGCGCGAAATCCGACATGCTGTTCGCGTATTTCGAGCAGGTGCGCGCCCTGATGCCGGCGGCGGAACCGCTGGTCACGAACGGCATCGGCAGCCCCGTGGCTTTCGCTGAAACCGTGGCGGCCTTCAGCGCGTTCTACGACCGCGGATAATCAGGCGGCAAATTCCGGCTGCATGACGCCTGCGGGCAACACCACGCGCAAGGCCAGGTCCCGGTCCGCGCGCAGGTGCAGGCGCATCAGCGTCTCCGCCTCCTCCGCCCGGCCGGCGCAGAGTGCCTCGATGATGTGGCCGTGTTCGAGCAGCGCGCGTTCCACGCGGCCGTGCCGGAGCGTCAGCAGGCCGAAGCGATGCACCTGGTCCGCCAACTGTCCCATGAACTGCGACAGGCGCGAATTGCCGGCAAGGCCGATGATGCGGCTGTGCATGAGCACGGAAAAATCATAGGCCGCGCGCAGCCGCCCCGCATGCATGTGCGCGATCGCCTCCCGATGATCGGCGCGCAGCGCTTCCGCGTCCTGAGGTGACAGGCGTTCCGCGGCGATCCGCACGGCGAAGCCTTCCAACTGTTCGCGCAGTTGATAGACCTCGATGATATCCTGCACCGACAGCTCGGAGACGATGATGCCGCGCTGCGGTAGGATGCGCACCAGGCCACCACCGGCGAGCTCGCGCAGCGCCTCGCGGATCGGTGTGCGGCTGATCTGCAATTCGTCAGCCAGCTGGTTTTCCGACAGCAGCGCGCCGGGGGGGTAGCGGCTGTCGAGGATGGCCTGCTTGATCGCCTCATAGGCCTGCTCGCGCAGGCTGCGTGGCGCCTCGCCCATGGGGGCCTTGCCGCGTGTCATGGTACTGTCCGGTATCGACGTGACGGCCCGACGGGCCAGAATTGACCAAGATGTATCCCAGGCTCCGCCGCCCGGCAAATGGGGGCGCGTCGGAACGGGCCGGATTGCCTGCAACACTTGTATCCCATTACCATCCCAGGATCGCCGCCGAAGGGAGACGCCCCATGTCCTACTCCATTGCCGCCATCGATGCGGTGACGAACTACGAATTCGCCGATCCGGAACTGGAACGGAAAGGCTGGCAGGAGACCTTCATCCGCGGCAAGATCGGCGCCGAGGAAGGCCGCATCAAGGGCCTGACGCCGGAAGCCTTCATCGAGAAGATGGACCGCGCGGGCGTCGAGCATTGCTTCCTGCTCGCCATCAAGGCCGGCAGCGCGATGACCACCATCAATCGCCGCGTGCCTTACGAAAAGGTGGCGGAGATGGTGCGCCGCTACCCCACCCGCTTCAGCGGCCTCGCCGGTGTTGATCCCACCGAAGGCATGCGCGGATTGCGGGAGCTGGAGCATGCGGTGAAGGAACTCGGCTTCATCGGCGCGCATCTCTATCCGCATTGGTTCGAGATGGCGCCGGACCATGCGCGCTACTACCCGATCTACGCGAAGTGCTGCGAGCTCGACATCCCGATCCAGATGCAGATCGGCCATTGCCTGCGCTACTCCGATGAGCGTCCGTTGAAAAGCGTCGGGCGTCCGATCACGCTCGATACCATCGCCTGCGATTTTCCGGAGCTGAAGCTCGTCGGCATCCATATCGGCTGGCCGTGGACGGAGGAGATGATCGCCGTCTCCTACAAGCACCGCAACGTCTTCATCGGCACGGATGCCTATGCGCCGAAGCACTGGGACGAGAAATTCGTCCGCTACATGAACAGCTTCGGGCAGGACAAGGTGATCTTCGGCACGGATTATCCCGTGATCGACCTGGAGCGCGCGCGCATCGAATTCGAGGAACTGGGACTGCGCGATGTCGCGAAGCGGAAGGTGCTGCGCGACAACGCGATCAAGCTGTATGGGCTGAAGCTGCCGCTGTCAGTCTAGGCTGCGGGCGACGTATTTGCCCGTGCCCACCGCCGTGTCGTCCAGCGCACCGTCGCGCAGGACGGCACGGCCCCGCACCAGTGTGTGCACGACGCGGCCCGTCAGCTCCCAGCCCTCATAGATCGAGTAGCCGGCGGCGGAGAGCACGCCATCCCGCGTCACGGTCCAGCGCGCGCCGGGATCGACGATGGCGAAATCCGCATCCATCCCCGGCGCAATCAGCCCCTTGCGGTGCAGCCCCATCGCCTTCGCGGGGTTGGTGGAGACCAGCGCCGCGATGCGCGCCAGGCCGAGGCCGCGCTTCGCATGGCCTTCGCTGAGCAGCACGGGCAGCATCGTCTCCATCCCCGGGCAACCCGGGGAGGCGGCCCAGATACCGCCCTCCTTGCCGCTGAGGTCGCGATGCACATGGTCCGTCGCGACGGTATCGATGCTGCCATCGAACAGGCCGCGCCACAGCGCTTCGCGGTCCGCGGCTTCGCGCAGTGGCGGGTTGATCTTGCCGATCACGCCGCCCTGCCAGTCCACGTCATGCGTGAGGTAATGCGGGCAGGTCTCGATCCAGACCTTGCCGCCAGCCTCGCGCGCCCGCTTCGCCGCATCCAGAGCGGCGCCGGAGGAGGTGTGGACGATGTAGAGCGGCGCGCCGACCTCCCGCGTGACGAGCGCCGCGCGCTGCACGGCATCGGCCTCGACGAAGGGGGGGCGCGAGGCATTCCAGCTCGCCAGCCCGCCCTTGCCCTCGGCGTCGGACTTCATGATGCGTTCGCGCAGCACCCAGGCGAGTTCGATCGTCTCGGGATGCGGGCAGACCATGCCGCCATGCGCGGCGGCGGCTTCAGCGAGGCGCAGCAGGAAGCCGTCATCGATATCCGGCAGGCCGAGGCGCTTGCCCTCGCCACCCCGGTTGTTCATGAAGATCTTGAAGCTCGGCGCGCCGTAGTCGCGGATGTAGCGCGGCACGCCCGCCAATTGCGCTTCGGTCGAGATGATGGGGTGGTAGCCGAAGTCGATACGCGATCCCGCTTCCGTTACCGCGATCACCTCGTCCCAGAAATCCTCGAAGGGCGCGGTGGCCATGAGGTAGGGCAGGAAGCAGGAGATGCCGCCGGACGCGGCCGCGGCGCTTTCCTGCGCGGCATCGGCCGGCACGCGCGGGCGGCTGATATCCTTGCCGTGGCCGAGATGCAGATGCGCGTCGATCGCGCCCGGCATCACCACTAGGCCGGAGACATTCCAGCTCTCCGTCGCCTCGGCCGGCGCGTTGCGGGCGAGGATGGCGGCGATGCGGCCATCCTTCACGGCGATGTCGCAGGTGGTCGGGCCGAGCCCCGGCAGCACGGCGGAACCGCCGCGCAGCAGCAGGTCGAAGCGCATCAGGCGGCATCCCGCGGCGGCAACTGCCCGAGTGCCGCGATGGCTTCGTCCGTCGGCATCACATCCGCATACTTCGCCGCCATGTCGAACAGGTTCACGGCATGCGACGTGGCGCTGCGGTCATAGACCGCGTCCTGCGGCACGACGACGCGCCAATTGTAGGCGAAGGCATCGACGACGGAGCCGCGCACGCAGCCGCTCGTGGTGCAGCCCGTGACGACCAGCGTATCGACGCCGAGATCGACGAGGTAGCTCGCCAGTGGCGTGCCGAAGAAGGCGCTCGGGTGCTTCTTTGGCAGCAGGATGTCGCCGTCACGCGGCGCCACTTCCGCGACGAAGCCGTAGCTGTCCCGCGGCACCGTCATCAGTGCCGGCACCTTGGCGGCGAGCCGCCCGGTATCGAAGCTCTCCTTGGGCGAGACATGCGGGTAGAGCACCGGCCAGCCCTTCTCGCGGAACAGCGCGAGCAATTCCTGGATGCGCGCCACGGCCTTCCAGCCGACATCGCCGCAGCTCGTCGGGTATTCCTTGATGGCGTCCCAGAAGGGCATCGGCTTGGTGCCGACCGTGCGGTACTGCACATCGATGATGAGCAGCGCGGGCTTGCGCCCGAGGCCGGAGCGCCGCCCGAAACCAGCGGCGCCATAGGCGCGCTGCTCTTCCTCGGAAATGATTCCGTCCCAGGGCTTCATGCGGCGATATCCCGCCTCGATCGTGAAGCGATGAGACTATCGCGCCAGGTTTTCGCACACAAGATGTATGCTAGTTGGCCACCGTCACCCCGGTGCTGCGGACGATGCGCTGCCAGCGCGCGATGTCGCTGCGGAAGAAGGCATCGAAGGCGGCCGGCGATTCGCTTTTCTGCACCTGCATCGCCAGTGGCGCGAGCTGCGTTGCGGTGCGCGGATCGGACAGCCAGGCATTCACCTCCTGCGCGAGGCGCGCGGTCGCGGCGCCGGGCGTGGCGCGCGGGGCGAACAGGCCGAACCACACGCTGATGTCGAAGGCGGGGAAGCCCGCTTCCTTCATCGTCGGTGTTTCCGGCAGCAGCGGGCTGCGGCCTTCCGCCGTCAGCGCCAGCGCCCGCATCGCGCCGCCGCGCACCTGCGGCAAAGCGGTGGACAGGCTGTCGAACATGAACTGCACCTCGCCCGCCACCAGCGCCGTCAGCGCCGGGCCGCTGCCGCGATAGGGCACATGCGTCATCGGCGCGCCGGTCAGGGATCGCAGCAATTCGCCGGACAGGTGCAGGCTCGTCCCGGCGCCGGAGGACGCATAGTTGATCCCGCCCGGCCGCGATTTCGCATAGGCGATGAGATCGGCGACGCTCGCCACCGGCAGGTCCTTGTTCGCCACCAGCACGTTGGGGGCCTCGGCGAGCAGCGCGACCGGCTGCAACTGCGTCGGCGGGTCGAAGCCCGGCGTCGGGTCCAGCGCCATCTGCACGGGCATGGCGGTGGAGCCGAGCAGGATGGTGTAGCCATCGGCGTCCGCCTGGGCGACGGCCTGTGCGGCGATGCGCCCGCCGGCCCCGGGACGGTTTTCCACCACGACGGGGCGGCCAAGCCGTTCCTGCAAGGCCTGGGCGGCGATGCGGGCGATGACATCGGCCGATCCGCCGGCGGCGAATCCCACTAGCACCCGAAGGCCACGCTCGGGCCAGGCGGGCTGCGCGCGCAATCCCGGCGCGGCCAGCGTGGCAGCGGTGGCGAGCAGCAGGCGACGGTTGATGGCGGTCATGGCGCTTCCTTCCTTTCCCGTGCGGCGCGCGCGGCATTGCGGCGCAACTCGTCTCGCATCGCTGGGCTCGCCAGCGGGTAGCTCCAGGCGCGACCGCAGCCGAGGCCGAGGCTCTGCTTCGCGCGCACCATCATCTCCGCATGCATCAGCGTGACGCCGACGCAATCCATCACCGCGGCGCCGTCGAGCATCGTGATGCCCTGCGAGACCACGACTTCGTTGAGGATGCCTTCCGCCGGCAGCAGCACATCCGCGCCGGCCGCGATGGCCTGCCGCGCCGCCTTGTGGAAGGCATCGAGCATCGGGCCGGGATCGTCCAGCGCGCCGCTCGCCTCCCTTTCCCCGAGATCGTCGCCGAGGCCGAAGATGCCGGCGAGGCGCGGGCCCATGCCATGGCGCGCGACCACTTCCGACACACGCCGCGCATATTTCGGGGACAGCGTGATGAGCGCGAATTTCTCCGCCAGTGAGCACGCCGTCAGGAAGGCGCTTTCTGGCATGGAGATGACGGGGATATCGACGGCGCTGCGGGATTGCCGCAGATAGGGTTCGGAAAAACTGCCGATGATGAAGGCGTCGAAGCCATCATGCTCCGCCCGCAAGCAGCATTCCAGCGCCTCGTTCTGGATGAGGTGCTTGAGGTAGGGGTAGGGGAAGACATCCCCTGGCACGAGGGCACCATACAGCCCGGGATCGACGCCCTGGAAATGCACCTCGGTGCCCGGCAGCACGACCTTCGCGGCATGGGCGCGCAGCGTGGTGGCATAGGCGCCCATGGCGGAAAATGCGGTCATGGATTGGTAGCAGAGGCGCATGGTCTTCACCGAACCTGCAGGATGATCTTGCCGATATGCCGGCTGCTTTCGAGGATACGATGCGCCTCCGCCGCCTGGTCCAGCGGCAGGACCGTATCGATCACCGGCGCCATGGTGCCGTCATCCAGCAGCGGCCAGGCGCGTTCGCGCAATTGCCGCACGATGGCGCCCTTGCGGGCGGGGCTCTGGCCGCGCAGGGAAAGGCCGGTGATGACGAGGCGATGGTACATCACGCGCAGCACGTTGAAGGGCACGTCGAGTTGCTGGCTCATCCGCCCGACGAAGACGAGGCGCCCGTCATCGGCCAGCAGCGCGAGGTTCTTCGGCACATAGTCGCCCGCGACGATATCGATGATGACATCGACGCCGCGGCCACCGGTCGCCTCCCGCACCACCGCCTCGAAATCCTCCTCGCGGTAGTTGATGGCACGCGTCGCGCCGAGCCTCTCGCAGGCCGCGCATTTCTCGGCCGAACCGGCGGTCGCGAAGATGGCGCCGCCGCCGAGATGTTTCGCCAGCATGATCGCCGTGGTGCCGATGCCGGAGGAGCCGCCATGGATCAGCACGCTTTCGCCCGGCACGAAGCGGCCGTGGTCGAACAGCCCGCCCCAGACCGTGCAGAAGGTCTCGGCCAAGCCCGCCGCCTGGATCATGGTATGGCCGCGCGGCACCGGCAGAAGCTGGACCTCCGGCACGGTCACATACTCGGCATAACCGCCGCCGATGGTGATGCCGCAGACCTCCGCGCCCAAGGGGAAAGCCCCCGCGCCCTCTCCGAGAGCCACCACCTCCCCCGCGAATTCGACGCCGGGGATATCCGTGGTGCCGGCGGGCGGGCGATAGATGCCACGGCGCTGGAACACATCCACGCGGTTCACCCCCGCGGCATGGATGCGGATCAGCGCTTCGCCAGGGCCGGGGGAGGGGATGGGCCGCTGCGTCAGGCTCAGCGCGTCCGGTCCGCCGATCGCCGTGATCTCAATGGCGCGCATCATGGTCATGGCCGCAGTCCCTGATCCCTCATCGCAACTAGGATACAGCTGGTGTGCCGAAGTCAAGGCCGGCGCGCGGTAGCCTTCGGGGCTGGGCGTGGCTATCGTCGCGGCATGCCGGATGATGCCTATCCCAATCCCGCCACCGAGGGTCTTGCCGCGCTGGAAGCGCGCCTCGCGCGCGACCTGGCGCTGCTTAACCTGCCGCCCAAGCCGTGGGTGCCGGAGACGCCTTTCGCGCAGGGCGAATTGCTCGACATCGTGGTGATCGGTGCCGGCCTCAACGGGCTCTGCGTCGCGGCGGCATTGCGCTTCCTCGGCATCACGCGCGTGGTGGTGCTGGACCGCGCGCTGGCGGGCGTGGAAGGGCCGTGGGTGACCACGGCGCGGATGCGGACTCTACGGACGGCGAAGGAAGTGGCCGGCCCCGCGCTCGGCGTGCCGTCGCTGACCTTCCGCGCCTGGTTCGAGGCGCAGTTCGGCGCGGCGGCCTGGGCGGCGATGGAGCGCATCCCGCGCGTCATGTGGATGGACTACATGGTCTGGTACCGCCGTGTGCTGGACCTGCCGGTGCGCAACGGCGTGTCGGTGACGGATATTCTCGCCGGTGAGGATGCGCCGGTGCGGCTGGCGGTGGAACAGGATGGCAGGCCTGGCGTGATCCATGCGCGCGGTGTCGTGCTCGCGACCGGGATCGATGGGCTCGGCGGTCCCGCCATTCCCGCCGCGCTGCGCGAGCTGCCGCGCCGCTTCTGGGCGCATTCCTCGGAGGAGATCGACATCGCCGCGCTGGCAGGCAAGCGGGTATGCGTTGTCGGCGCCGGTGCCTCGGCGATGGACAATGCGGCGGTGGCGCTGGAAGCCGGGGCGGCGCGCGTCGATCTGCTGATCCGCCGCGCCGAGATGCCCCGCATCGACAAGTTCACCGGTGTCGGCAGCAAGGGCATGGCGCATGGCTTCATGGGCCTGCCGATGGCGGATAAGTGGCGGATGTTCCGCTACGGCAATGCCGTGCAACTGCCGGCGCCGCAGCAATCCGTGCGCCGCGTGTCGCGCCACGCCAATGCGCGCTTCCTGTTCGGCTGCCCGATCGAGGCGGCGTGGGAGGAAGCCGGTGCGATCCGGGTGGTGACGCCGCGCGGGCGGCTGCGGCTGGACTTCATCATCCTCGCCACCGGCTTCGCCATCGCGCCGGAGACGCGGCCGGAATTGCGCTCCATCGCCCCGCATATCCGGCGCTGGGCCGATAGTTATGCGCCGCCCGCGGAAGAACGGGATGAGGGGCTGGCGGCATCGCCCGATCTCGGCCCGGGGTTCGAATTGCAGGAACGCGTGCCCGGGGAATGTCCGGGCCTGTCGCGCATCGCCTGCTTCACCTTCCCCGCCGTGCTCAGCCACGGCAAGCTGACCAGCGGCATCCCCTCTGTCAGCGAAGGCGCGCGACGCGTGGCGGAAGCGATGGCGCGCCGTCTGTTCGTCGAGGACCGCGCGCGGATGATGCAGCGCTTCCTTGACTATGATGTCGCCGAGTTGAAGGGCGATGAGTGGCAGCCCTACACCGGCCCGATCGACGAGGAATGATGATGGCGCAGCCCGAGATTTTGGTCTTCTACGGCATCTCCTCGCCCTGGGCGTATTTCGGCACGCCGAAGCTCTGGGCCATCGCGCAGAAGCACCGCGCGAGGATCGTGCTGCGGCCGATCCGCGTGATCGAGGCGAATGGCGGCATCCCGCTGCGCACGCGGGCGCAGGCGCGGCAGGACTACCACGCGCTGGAACTCACGCGCTGGCGCGCGCATCTCGGCATGCCGCTGACCTTGCAGCCGCGCTTTTATCCATGCCGCACCATCGAGACGGCGGCGCAGGCGGTGATTGCGGCGCAGGAAGCGGGGCTTGATGCGCCCGCCTTCAGCTTCGCCATCCAGCGTGCGCTCTGGGCGGAGGAGCGGGACATCGCCGATGTCGCGACATTGCGGGAGATTGCCCGCGCCACCATCGGTGACGCCGGCGCGGCGCTGGTGCGGGACCCCGCGCTGCCCGCCCATGTCGCGATGTGGCACGCCAATCTTGCGGAGGCCGAGCGGCGCGGCATTTTCGGCACGCCGACCTACGTGGTGCGGGATGAATTGTTCTGGGGCCAGGATCGGCTTGATTTCATGGATCGCGCATTGGGGAGGCCCGCATGATGCTGGCGCATGAGGACCCAGCCATTCGGGAACGCGCGGCCGCGCTGCATGCGCGCGCCGTGGTGTTCGATGGGCTGTCCACCTGCAACTGGTCCCGCACCATCTTCGAGGAGATGCGCGCCGGCGGTGTCACCGCGGTGAATGCGGCCTCCGTCCTGTGGGAAGACCTGCGCGGCGGGCTCGACAACATCACCGCCTGGAAGATGATGCTGGAGGAGAATGCGGATCTGCTGCGCCCCGTCCGCACCGTGGCCGATATCCACGCCGCGAAGCGGGAAGGTCGCACGGGCATTTCCATCGGCTGGCAGAACACCTCGCCCATCGAGGATCGGTTGCAGGATATCGGGATCTTCAAGGACCTCGGCGTCGGCATGATGCAGCTGACCTACAACACGCAGAACTATTCCGGCGCCGGCTATCTGGAGCTGACCGATTCCGGCCTGACCGGCTTCGGGCGCGAGGTGGTGCATGAGATGAACCGCGCCGGCGTGCTGTGTGATCTCAGCCATGTCGGGGAGACGACGAGTTTCGATACCATCGCCTGGTCGAAGCAGCCGGTCTGCATCAGCCACATCCTGCCGCGCGCGATGCATGACGTGCCACGCAACAAGACGGATGCGCTGCTGAAGGCCTGCGCCGATCGCGGTGGCATGATTGGCATCAGCCTGTTCGCGCCGGGTCTGCGCGCCGGCAATGACGCCTCGGTGGAGGACTACATCGATGCGATGGAGCATGTGATCGCGCTGGTGGGGGAAGCGCATGTCGGCCTCGGCGCCGATTTCAGCCTCGACCACGCGCGGCCCGGCCCCTACCAGGTCTATGCGAGCCGGGACAAGGGCACGGCGCGCAACCTGACTGAATTCGCCACCGCGAAGATCAGCAAGCCGCGCGGCATCCAGCGCATCCATGAAATGCCGAACATCACCGCCGCCATGGTCCGCCGCGGCTGGAGCGAGGAGACGATCCTGAACCTGCTCGGGCGCAACTGGCTGCGGCTGCTGGAACGCGTCTGGGGCGGTTAACCCGCCTCCGCATCCCAACTGTCGGTGACCGTCTTCGGCAGCTCCCGCTTCATGATCCGCTGTGTCGGTGTGCGCGGGAAATCGGCCACCAGCGCGATGTAGCGCGGCAGCTGGAACTTCGGCAGGCGCGGCGCGCACCAGGCGTGCAGGGCGGCGGGGTCGATCACCGCATCCGTGGCGGGGCGGATGAAAATCTTCAGCTCATCCTCGCCGATCTCGCTCGGCACGCCGATCAGCGCGCATTCCTCGACCGCGGGGTGGTCGAGGATCACGCGCTCCACCTCCCAGGCCGAGATGTTGATGCCGCGGCGCCGGACGGAATCCTTGGCGCGGCCCATGAAGAACAGGTCGTCCTCCGCATCCATGCGCGCGAGGTCGCCGCTGCGGAACCAGCCATCCCGCATGCACTCCGCCGTCGCCGTCTCATTGCGGAAATAGCCGAGGAAATGCAGCCCCGGCTCCCGCGCCCGGAAGCACAATTCGCCCGGCGTACCGCGCGGCACTTCCCGGCCTTCCTCATCCATCACCGCCGCCTCGTACCAGGACATGACGCGGCCGATGGAGCCGACCTTGCCCGTCATGTTCAGGGTGGTGAAGGTGATGAGTTCCGACAGGCCGTAGCCTTCGCGGATGGCCACGCCGAAGCGGTCCTCGAAGGGCCGCCAGATCTCGGTGGGGCAGCCGCCGCCCCAGGCGATGGGGATGCCGTGCGTGCGGTCATCCGGCCCCACCGGCTGCTTCAGCACCATGGGCAGCACGCTGCCGAGGTAATGCACGCGGGCCGCGCCCATGGCCTTGGCATCGGACCAGAAGCGGCTGGCGGAGAAGCGTTCCACCATGCCCAGGGTCAGGCGGCGCATGATCGCGGCGATCAGCACGGCGACCCCGGCGCCATGGTGCAGCGCCTCCCAGAACAGGAAGGTGTCGCCCTCTCGCGCCTCGTTCAGATGCAACAGCGCGATGGGGCCGGCGCGCAGCGTACGGTCCGATTTCAGCACCCCCTTCGGCGCCCCGGTGGTGCCTGAGGACGGGGTGATGGCGATGATGGAATCCGCATCCGGCGCCACGGCGGGCGGCGCGGCATCGGGGTGGCTGAGTAACGCCGCCAATCCATCCGCCGCGCCGCCACGCC
>CANJXD010000084.1 GCA_947478535.1 Acetobacteraceae bacterium | reverse complement strand
TTGGCCGCGAATTCCATGGCGTTGAGGGGATTGAGATCCGAATAGAGCTGCGCATTGGTCGCGCGCGGGCCGACATCGAGGCTGCCGGAATGCCCCGCCGCCACGGCCTTGACCGTCTCCGCCGCCCGGGCGAGCGCGGCTTCGCTGAGTTCCGCGGCATGCGCGTAGCCCGCGGCTTCTCCCGACACGCTGCGCAACCCGAAGCCGCGCGTCACATCGAAGGACGCACTGCGGATGCGCCCATCCTCCAGGCTGATCGCCTCGCTTTCCCGGTGTTCGAGGAACAGCTCGCCATCCTCCGCCCCCCGCATGGCCGCAGCCGTCAGGCGTTCCGCCGCGGCACGGTCCAGCGTGGAGAAGAACAGGCGATCGGTGGCGGCGAGGGCACCGGTCAGGGGCGTATCGGTCACGAGTGATCCTTCCGGGAAACGGTCAGGCCTGCCGCGCCGCGGAGGCGACGAGGCAGGAGGCCGGGAAACGCAGGACGGCGAGGGTGCCGGTTCCCGAGGGGTGTTCTCCAGCGGGGTCCTCCAGCACCAGCGTGCCGCCCAGCGCCTCGGCCAGGGTGCGGGCGAGGTAGAGGCCGAGGCCGGATCCGTGGAAGCGGCGCGCCAGGGAGTTGTCGACCTGTGTGAAGGGCTCGAACACCCTTTCCCGGTCCTCGGGCGCGATGCCGATGCCGGTATCGGCGACACGGATCGAGAGCCGGCGGGCCGCCAGCCCGTCCGGCTCGACCTGGGCGGAAAGCTGGATGCGACCGCCGGAAGGGGTGAACTTCACCGCATTGGACAGCAGGTTCACCAGCACCTGGTGCAGCCGCCGGGCATCGGCCAGCAGCGCGGGCAGGTCCGCCGGGACATCGACATCCAGCGTCAGCCCGGCCTGGGAGGCGGCCGTGGCGATGGCGGCCGCGGCGGCTTCCAGCACGGGGGCGAGTTGGACCGGGACGGCGGCGATGCTCAGCGCCTTGGTCTGGCTGCGCGCGACATCGAGGATGTCATCGATCAACAGGAGCAGATGGCGCCCGGCCTCATTGATCGCGCCGGAGAACTCCTCGATGAGCGCGGGGTTGCGTTCGCCGGCCAGTGCCTCGGAAAAGCCGATGACGGCGTTCAGCGGCGTGCGCAGCTCGTGGCTCATCGTCGCCAGGAAACGGGACTTCGCCTCCGAGGCCGCCTCCGCCGCGATACGGGCGCTGTCGAGCTCGGCACGGATGCGCCGGTCCTCGGTCACGTCGGAATAGGTGATCACGTAGCCCCCATCCGCCGTCGGATCGGAGGCGACTTCGAGCACCCGGCCATCGGGGCGCTGGCGGCTGTAGCGCTGCGGCACCGACCGATCGAGCGAGATCATCGCCGCGCCCGCCGCCGGCGCGATCTGGCCGCACGCCATCTGTTCGGCGATCAGGTCATCCATCAACCGCCCGGGCGTGAGCCGGTCCGTCGGCATGCCGGTCAGGTCCGAGGTCTTCGCATTGGTCGCGATCACGCGGCGATCCGGGCCATACATGATGATGCCGTGGCGGATCGTCGCCAGCATCGCTTCCAGCATCGCGGCGTGATGGCGGGCTTCCGCCTCCGCGCGGTGCCGGGCGGTGACATCGGTGACGACGGAGATATGCCCTCCCCCGGGCAGCATCGCGTCCCGGATCGAGATCATCGTGCCGTTCGGCCGGGTGCGGATCATCTCATCCCAGCCATCGGCGGCCGGGGTGAATTTGCGCGCCATCGTGCGCGCCGCATGCTCCGCGGTGAATTCACCAGCGGCGACCCGGCGGGCGGAGAGGTCGTCAATCAACTCGCCCACCTCGACGCCGGCGCCTTCCATGATGCGGGCATAGGCGGCGTTGAACATCGCCACCCGGCGATCGGGGCCATAGACGCAGACACCATGCGGCAGGGCCGCCATCACGCCATCCAGCATGGCCGCGCGGGCACGCGCTTCCGCTTCCGCGCGATGCAGCGCCGTGACGTCGGCCACGACGGAGATGTGCCCGCCATCGGGCAGGGCGGCGATCCGCGTCTCGATCACCGTCCCGTTCGGGCGAACGCGCTGGTGGGGCGAAAGGCCGGGGCTGTCCCACCCGGATTGGCGGCGCAGCACCTGCTCGGCTTCCGCCGCATCGAATTCACCACTGAGGACGCGGCGCGCCACCACATCCTGCAGCGCTTCCCCCACCGCGATCGGCGCGCCGTCCATGATTCGCGCATAGGCCGCGTTGAACATCGAAACGCGCTGATCGGGGCCATAGACGCAGACACCGTGCGGCAAGGCGGCCAGCACGCCATCCAGCGTGGCAGCCCGGCGGCTCGCCTCATCCTCCGCGCGCTTCAGGGCGGTGACGTCATCGACCTCGATGAGGAAGCCGCCATCGGGCGTGGGCTGGCTGTCGAAGCGCAGCACTTCGCCGGATCGCCGCTGGCGCTGGTGGCGGCCGCGCAGATGGCGCTCGGCGTTCATCCGCTCGGGGATCTGCGCCACCTCCTCGGGGTCCAGTTCACCGCGGGCGGCCAACAGATCGACGATGTCGCGATGCGTCTGGCCGTGGTGGATGCTGCCGCCGGGCATGCCGAGCAGCGCTTCATAGGCGGGGTTGGACAGATGCAGCCGCATCTCCGGGTCGAACAGGGCGATGCCGCCGTGCAGCCGGGACAGCACCATCTCCATCAACCGCGCCCGGCCGGTCGACTCTGCTTCCGCGCGGACCAGGGTGCTCGTATCGGTCGCGCAGGTGAGAAAGCCGCCATTGGGCAGCGGCCGGCTTTCCATCAACACGCTGCGATCCGACCGGCCGCGGACCATCCGCGTGGTTGGAATGCTGCGATCAATCGCGAGCACGGCGCGCGCCAGGGCCTCCGGGTCTCCGGGCCCATAGGCGCCACTCCAGGCAAGGATGCGGACAAACTCGGGGAATGGGGTGCCAGGTGGGGCGCGGCGCGGATCGAGGCCATGCCAGGTGAAGGCAACGTCGCTGACGGTGACGAGGCGATGATCGGCGCCGAAGACAGCCAGGGAAACAGGCAGCGCGGCGATCAGGGCGGCGAACAACCCTTCCGGCAAGGCCGCCCCTTCGGTCACGTGGCCCCCGGCATCGCGAGGGGGGTTTCGGGGGTGGGGGAGCCTGGCGCGGGGCGAAGGCCGTGCAATGCCACCAACGCCGAGGCCAGCACCAGCACGGCGACCACCTGGTGCAGCGTACCGAGCGAGACCGGCACCACATGCACCAGCGTCGCCACACCCAGCGCATATTGCAGCCCGACCGCCGCCCCGAGGGCGAAGACAGCCCGGCGCGCCCGCCCCGGCGGCAGGCGGCGCCGCGCCGCCATCACGGCGCCCAACGCCGCCAGCGCCGCGACCGTCGCCAGCAGACGGTGGTTGAACTGCACCGCCAGCACATTCGCCGTCAGGTTCCTCCACCAGGGGTCGAGCAACAGGTAGCCATCGGGCAGCCACTGCCCATCCATCAGCGGGAAGGTGTTGTAGCTGAAGCCGGCGCGGGTGCCGGCCACGAAGCCGCCGGCCAGCATGGCGGCCACCACGCACCAGACGGTGACGGCGACCATGCGCCGCGCGGGCCGGGCTTCCGGCGGGGCATCGCCCCGTGGGCGCAGCAGGCCGAGCGCGGTCCACACCAGGGCGGCGAAGATCAGCAGCGCCAGGCCGAGATGGATGACCAAGCGATAGGGGGAGACGGCGGTGCGATCGGCCTCGAACCCCGAGGCGACCATGTACCAGCCGACGGCACCCTGCATGCCGCCCAGCACCAGCAGCCCGAGCAGGCGCGGCTTGGCCCCGGGCGGGATGCGCCCGCGCAGCCAGAACCAGGCGAGCCCCGCCGCATAGGCCAGCCCGATCAGGCGGCCCCAGAAGCGATGGACCCACTCCAGCCAAAAGATTTCCTTGAACCCATCGATCCCGAAGCCGGCATTGACCAGCTGGTACTGCGGGATGGTGCGGTATAGGTCATACAGGCGCTGCCATTCCGCCTCGCTCATCGGCGGCAGGGCGCCAGACAGCGGCGCCCATTCCATGATGGACAGCCCGGACCCGGTCAGCCGCGTGGCGCCACCGATGGCGACCATGATCCAGACGAGGCCCGCCACGCCAAGCAGCCAGGCGGCGACAGCGCGGGCGTCGCGCTGGCTCGGCTGCTGGGCATGGGGCAGGGTCAGGGGGCGGAGGTCGAACGGCATGGGCGCATATATAGAAGCCCTTCGGCCCGCGCACAGCACCCGCCGCTTCGTCATGCTGCCCTGATTCGCTCCCAGCCTGGCGCCTCCCACTTGCCCACGCGCTTGCTGGCCAACTTGCCGGCCAACTTGCCCCTGGGCGCCCCCCCTGCTACCCCGCCCGCCCATGGCCCCCGACCGCGATCCCGGGCCGGAGCGGCCCTCCTCCGCCAATCCGGTGCCCCCTGAGCAGACCGCCGGCGCCCTGGCGCCGCTGGTCTCGGTCGTCATCCCGATGCGGAATGAGGGGCCGAACGTCCTGCCGCTGATCGAGGAGATCGCCCTCGCCCTGGGCGGCATGGCCTATGAGGTCATCTGCGTCGATGACGGGTCGGATGACGATACCGGCGCCCGGCTGGCGGAAGCGGCAGCCCGCCACCCCGTCCGCGTGCTGCGGCACCAGCGGTCCTGCGGCCAGTCGGCCGGCGTGGTCAGCGGCGTCTCCCACGCCAGCGGCGCCTGGATCGCGACGCTGGACGGGGATGGGCAGAACAACCCCGCGGATATCCCGGCCCTGCTGGCCCGCGCTGTCGACGAAGCCGCGAGGACGCCGGATATCCTGGTGGCCGGCCACCGCGTGCGCCGCCAGGACAGCAGCATCAAGCGCATCAGCAGCCGCATCGCCAACGCTGTGCGCGCCCGCCTGCTGGGCGATGCCACCCCGGATACGGGCTGCGGCCTGAAGGTGTTTCCGCGCGCGCTGTTCCTGCAATTGCCCCGCTTCGACCATATGCACCGCTACCTGCCCGCGCTGGTGCTTCGCCATGGCGGACGGGTGGTCAGCGTGCCGGTGAGCCATCGCCCGCGCCTGCGCGGCAAATCCAACTACGGCACGCTGGACCGGCTGCTGGTCAGCCTTTCGGACATGCTGGGCGTGATGTGGTTGCAGCGGCGCTGGAAGCGGCCCGTGGTGGCCGCCATGCCGCCCGCCCCCATGACACCAGCCCCCATGCCACCAGCCCCGTTGCCATCAGCCCCCCTGCCATCAGCCCCACTGCGCTGACCGGCATGGCAGGGTCCGGCTGGGGCAGGCGGTGGCGAGCGCTCGGCAAGCTGGGCCTGCTGGCCGGCGGCTTGCTGGCCGCCGGTGCCCTGCTGCGGGAGATGGGCGGCGTGCCCGGCACTGCCTGGGTTGATGCCTCGATCCGGGATGAGGGGCTGTGGGGCGAGGCGGTCTTCGTCCTCGTCGGCGCGGCGATGACCGCGATCGGCGTGCCACGTCAGAGCGTGGCGTTCCTCGGCGGCTACGCCTTCGGCACCGTGATCGGCACAGGCCTGGCGATGCTGGCGCAGCTGCTGGGATGCATGGCGAGCTACGGCTGGGCGCGGCTGCTGGGGCGGGAATGGGCGGAACGCCGCATGGAAGGCCGGTTCGGTCATCGCCTGCGGCCGCTGCGTGACGCGCTGCTGGCCAACCCGCTGAGCGCCACCTTGGCGCTGCGCCTGCTGCCGGTCAGCAGCAATATCGCGCTCAACCTGCTGGCGGGCATGGCGGGGCTGGCGGTGTGGCCGTTCCTCGCAGGCTCCGCCATCGGCTACCTCCCGCAGACGCTGGTCTTCGCCCTGCTGGGCAAGGGCATTCGCGTGGAGGGCGCCTGGCAGCTCGGCCTGGCGGCGGTGCTGCTGGCGGTGTCCGTGGCCCTCGGCCTGTGGCTGCTGCGCCGGCACCGCGCCGGGCAGGTGATGGACGCGGAATAGCGGCCAGCGGCTCGCCTTATGCCCAATCCATGGATCGGCACCTGCGACTGGCAAAACCGGCCGAGGCCCTGAATGGCGCCCGCCGCAAGTGCGGCTCAGCCAAGCGCGCGGAGGCGCGCGCCGGCGATTGAGGGTGGATCGGTGACGATCCGCAAGATTTGGTACTACGCCGCGGCCTCCCGTGGTGGCGGGGTGGCCTGCCGGGGCATCTGGGTCTGCGCGCTGGCGATCAGGGCGGCGAGTTCGTGTTCCGGCACGGCGCGGCCGAACAGGAAGCCCTGGCCTTCGGTGCAGCCCTCGGCTTCCAGCACCGCCGCCTGCAAGGCGCTTTCCACGCCTTCCGCGTTGCAGCGCAGCCCCAGCGCCTGGGTGATGCCGATGACGGCGCGGATGACCGCGACGGCCTGCGGGTCATCGCCCAGGCCAGCCACGAAGCTGCGATCGATCTTGATTTTGTCGAAGCGGAATTTGTGGAGGTAGCCGAGCGAGGAATAACCGGTGCCGAAATCATCCATCGCGACGGAGATGCCCATCTCATGCAGGGCGCCGAGGGTCGCCAGGGTGCGGTCGGTGTCGTTCAGCAGCACGCCCTCGGTGATCTCGATCTCAAGCCGCTTCGGATCGAGCCCCGATTCCTCCAGCGCCGCGTGCACGGCACGCAGGAAATCCGTGCCCTGGAACTGATGGGCGGAAATGTTCACCGCCATGCGGATGCCGGGCCAGCGCGTAGCGGTGGCGCAGGCCTCCTTCAGCACCCATTCGCCGATCCGGCTCAGCAGCCCGATTTCCTCCGCCAGGGGGATGAACTTGTCGGGCGTGACGCGCCCCCGCTCTGGATGGTCCCAGCGCAGCAACGCCTCCAGCCCCGTCACGCGCTGGGTCACGAGGTTGACCTGCGGCTGGTAGAACAGGCTGAGCTGTCCCTTCGCCAGGGCCTCCCGCAGGTCACGCTCCAGATCCCGCCGTTCCCGCAGCGCGGCGTTCATTTCCGCCGCGAAGAAGCGGAAGCCGTTCCGCCCTTCCGCCTTCACCCGATACAGTGCCGTGTCGGCATCCTGCAGCAACTGCTCAGACGAACTATCGCCGGAGATGGCGATCCCGATGCTGACGCCGATCATCGCCTGGTGGCCGTTGAGATCGAAGGGCTGGGCCAGCAATTCAACCATCCGGGTGGCCAGCATTTCCGCCGCGCGCGGCTGGGCGGCGTTGCGCTGGATGATGGCGAATTCATCGCCGCCAAGCCGTGCCAGCGTATCGCTTTTCCGCAGATCCCCGCCCAGCCGGCGCGCCACCTGGCGCAGCAATTCGTCACCGGCGGCATGGCCGAGCGTGTCATTCACCTCCTTGAACCGATCGAGATCCAGGCACAGCACCGCGAAGCCGGTGCCATAGCGCCGCGACGCGACATCGATCTGCTGCAGACGGTCGTTGAACAGGTGGCGGTTGGGCAGGCCCGTCAGCTGGTCATGCGTCGCCAGATGCGTGATGCGGCCCATGGCGCGGCGCAGCATGCGCATCGGCAGCAGACGCAGCGCGGCGTAGGAGGCGACGCCGAGCAGCAGCGAGGCGCCGAACACCCAGGCCAGGGAGACCATCAGCGGCGCCAGGGATCGATCGACCTCAACCACGCCGACCTGCACGCCACCCTCGAAGATCGGCGCGGTGGCGCGATGCCATGGCTTCGGCAGTCGCACGCCCGCCTCCGCCAGCACGCGACCTTGCGCATCCCGCACCCGCATGGCGTCTGTCACGCCATCCAGCGTCGGCGTCAGCAGCGTGCGCAGCCGCACTTCCTGGAAGGCCCAGAGATCCGGACTTCGGCTGGCGATCTGGGAGACGGCCTGCGCGACCAGGCGCGCTTCCGCCTGCATCGCCGCGCGGTCCTCCCGCACCGCCGACCAGCCATGCATCGCGGGCAACAGCAGCGTGAAGCCCACAGACATGATGGCTGCGCAGATGCCGAGCAGGCGGATCAGCGCCGTCTCCCCCGACACGGCGCCGGGCGGTGCGGCTCCCTTGCCCGGGGCCTCGGGGGGGGAGGCGTCGGGCAGGACCGGATCGCTGGCGGATACGCTCATGCCGCATCCCCCAGCAGCGGCTGGTAGCCGCGTTCGACCATCAGGCGCCGCGCGATGGCATGGCCCAGGAAGCCGCGGAACAGGACGGACACCTCCGCGGCATCAGCCCGTGTCACGAGGAAAAGCGACCGTGCGAAGGGGTAGCGGCCATCCGCCATCGCCGCCGGCGTCGGTACCACCCCATCCAGCGCCAGCGGCCGAAGGCGCCGCCGCTCGGACAGGATCTGGCCGAGGGAGATCATCCCGAAGGAGCCGGGGATCTGTTCCAGGAGGTCCGCATTCTCCTGGTCCGTGCCTACGGTGGCGAGGCCCGGGCGCGCCAGAGCGCGCTCCACGGCCTGGGCCATACCGGCCGACAGGCTGGCCAGCATCACCCAATCCGACTCACTGCGATCCCGCCGCACGAGGCGCAGCGGGGCGCCATCGGACCACTGCATCATGCCGCCGGCCATGATGCGTTCCACCAGCGCAAGGGTGACGGACTCCGTGCGGGTATCCGGCCTTGTGGCGAAGGTGTTGGGGGTGCGCGCGAAGGCGACGGCGGAGAGTCCCGCCGCTTCCTCCGCCGCCGTCAGCGCCCGGGCACTGAGCGCCAGGTCCAGATGCCCCCGCCGCAGCGCCGCCAGTCCGCCGGAGGTCCCGAGGCTGGTCAGCACCTGAGGGTCCACCAGCACCTCCCCCAGCCCGGCAAAGCGCTCCACCAGGATGCGGGTGATGGCCAGCGCCATGCCCGTGCCACCCAGGCGCAGCGTGGTGGTGCTCGCAGCCGACAGACGTGGCGCCAGCAGCACGGCGCCGAGGCTGGCGAGGACAAGGCGGCGCGGCGAAAGCCCCACCACGGAAGAACGTCGCGTCATCATGCCCGGCATCATCCGCCGAAGGCATGAAGCAAGGGCTAAGAGGCCGTTTGAGAATGCCGGCGGTGGGTCCTCCGCCGGCATTCCCCAACGGTCTCTATGGGCGGTGAATGCCTGGCGCCGGGGCCGGGGTCGGGGTCTGGGTCGGGGCCGGAATGAACCAGGCCTCGAAGGCCTGGAACGCGGCAACCGCGCCAGCCTGCATGGCCGCCAGCCGCTGCGGGTCGGCGCCGCAACGTTCGATCGCGGCGCAGCAATCCCGCCACATCGCGCCGTGCCGTTCGCCGTGGCCGAGCAGGAAGCGGCGCCCGGGCTCCCCCTGCCCCAGCAGGTCATCCAACCCTCGCGCCAGCTGGCGGCCGCCAAGGGTCGAGCCCTCGCTGACATAGAGCCAGCCCATCGCGCCGGCGGCGCTGCCCGGCGCCGGGATCGGGGCGATCGGCACCACGGCATCGGCACCCAGCGCGGCGAGGTCTGCTTCCAGCATCGGCACGCGGCGGCGCTCCGCGGGGCTGATGCCGAAGGGCGAAAGATCGGGCGCCGTGGCGAGGCCGGCTTCCACCGCGCGATGGAAGCCCAGCTTGCGGCGCAGCATCGCGATGTAATCGTCCCGGGTCAGCCGCCCGGCCGCCAGCGCCGCAAAGGCCGGGACATGGTGCAGCCGTTCATGCAATTCCCCGGTCGCCGCCCGCAGCGCGTCGCGGCACGTGCCCGCCACCACGCTCATCGCTCCGGATCGTCGGGACTGCCGGGGAAGAGGCCACGGAGTGAGCCAGAGGGACCATCAGAGCGACCACCAGGGGGCCCACCAGGGGGGACACCAGCATGGCGGATCAGCGTCTCCAGCACTTCGGCGGTGCGGGCCACGGAAGCGCGAACGCTTTCCAGAAGTTCCGGCATGTTGGCGACATCGACGCCATCGGCGATCTCCAGCGCCGCGAGCTGGGCATTTTCCACCACCGTGGCAAGGATGGCGCGGAAGGCGAGGTCCGCCTTGCGATCCAGCCTGCCGGGGCGGCTGCGGGCGCCTTCCTCGATGCCGACCTGGAAGCGTCTTCGCGCCGATTCCGCGGCCTTGCGCTCCGCCAGATCATTGAACAGGAAGACGAAGCCGAGCACGCGGTCGGGGGAGGAGAAGACAGGATCGGCGCGCACCAGCAGCGGACGGCCAGCCCCCTCGTTATCCGCCAGCCGCACCTCGCCGCGCCAGGATCGGCGGTTGTCCAGCACATCACGGATGCGCCGGCCCACTTCCTCCGGCGCCGCGAAGAAGGGCAGCAGGTGGTCCATGCGGCGCGGCACCGCACCGCGCATGCCGGGGATCAGGCTATCGAAGGCATCGTTGCGCAGGTCGATACCCCCGGCGGCATCGCAGATCACGACAGGCTGCGCCGAATTGCCGACCTGACGGCGCACCTGGGCGAGCTGGTCTTCCGCGATCAGCATGCGGACGGAGCGGAATTGCAGCACGACATCGGCCACGGTTTCGCCGACCATCCGCGCCGTCGCCAGATCCTTGGCGGACCATGGCTCCGCCCGCCCTTCCAACACCTGGTGCCAACGCGCGAAGGAGCGCCGGGGCGCCAGATCCCGCGGATCATCACCGACCTGTACCGGCTTGTTCGGGTCCCCGCCCCAGGTCACGGTCCGCACCTGCTCGGGACGGAACCAGACGATGTATTCGCCCGGCGCCGTGGACACCGCGGCGGCGATCACGCCGGAGGCGACGTGCGTCAAATCCGCCAGATGCGGCGCGACACTCCGCAGTGACATGGTGGAGATCACGGAGGCGCGCGGCTGGACATCCAGCCATTGTCCGATGGCACGCAGGCCAACAGTGCCCGGTACTTCGCCCGTCGTCTGGGTCTGCCCTTCGAACAGCAGGGCGGCACCCGTGGCACCCAGGGGTTGCAGCAGCGTCCGCGGGTCATCGAACAGGGCGCTGCGCCAGTCCCCATCGCGGCTGATCGCCTCGATCATCCGCTGTTCCAGTCGGCGGACGGCGAGTTCGGACTGCGCCTGGAAGAAGGATTCGAGCGCGGCGATCCGCGTGCCCATCGCTTCCGCCAGCAATTCCACCACCGCGCGCAGCGCATAAGGCGCGCGCCGCGGGCTGTCATGGTGGCAGGCGATGAGGCCCCAGAGGCGGCCGCCGACGACAATGGAAGCCACCAGCGTCGCCCCCACCCCCATGTTCTTCAAATACTGGAGGTGCATGGGCGACGTGCTGCGCAGGACGCACAGCGACATATCCAGGTCACGCCCCGTCAGCGGCGAAACCCGCGGCTCCAGCGGTACCGGGGCGCAATAGACGTCGGCCACGACGCGCACCCGCGTGCGGAGGTAGAGCCGGCGCGCGACCTGCGGGATGTCACTGTCGGGGTAGCGGTTGCCAAGGAAGGATTCGAGGCTGGGGTCGCATTCCTCGGCGAACACCTCGCCGTGCTGGTCCTCATCGAACCGATAGACCATGACGCGATCATAGCCGGTCAGCCCACGGACGATGCGGGTGACTTCCTCGCAGAGCGGCCGGACGGCGTAGCTCGCCAGGATGGCCTGCAATGCCGGCTCGATGCGGTCGGTATAGCGTTCGCTGGGGCTGGCGCGTTCCAGTTCCACCACCAAGCCACCACTCGGCCCCCCCCCGGAGACACGGTGCACCAGCCCATCCAGCACCATGCCGTCCGAGCCGAGACGGAGGCGGATGGCGGCGGGCACCTCCTCCAGCTTGTCACCGAGACGGGGCGCGATGGCGATGACGAGGGCCTGATCGATCTCCGCCAGCCGGCGGCCCAGCACGGGGATGGATTGGCCGAGAAAGGCGGCGGCGTTGGCACTGGCCTGGATGCAGACCAGGTCCGGCTCCCGCAGCACCAGCAGTGCCCCGTGCGGCTGGACGGAGGCCGCGAGGTGAATCTGTTCCCGCTCGCAGTTCGAGAGGTCCGCCCCCCCGAACGGAGGCAAATCCTCGCGCGCCAAATCCGGTGATGGCCCGGGCGGCTCCGGAATCACGGGGGCAGAGCCGCGGAAGCGTCGCGGTCCTCGATCAGGCCATAGCGTTCCAGCTTGGCATAGAGGCTCTGGCGGCTCAGGCCGAGCGCATCCGCGGCGGCCGTCCGGTTGTTGTTGGACAGGCGCAGCGCGCGCTCGATGCAGGCGCGCTCCACCAGGGCGGCGGTGTTGCGCACCATCGTCGGCAGCGGCACCCGGCCGACATCATTGGCCAGCGCACCGAGCGCGGCGCGCAGCGCGGCGGCTTCGCCGGAGGCCAGGACGCGGCGGCCGACGTCGCGAATGATCAGGCCGATCGCGCGGCCTCCCCGCTCGCCAACGCCAGACTGGGAGCCGGCGCCGGAAATCTCGACATCGACCTCGGTGCCGAGGCTGCCGGTCAGCGTCGCGGGCAGGAGGCGGACCTCGCCGTGCTGGGCCACTGTGTTGAGCAGGACGTCGAGGTCCATGCCGGGCTGGGCGAGCCAGCGGTCCAGCCTTTCCCCGAGCACGGAGGCTTCCGAGCCAAGCTGCGCGAGGTCCAGGAAGGACCGGTTGGCGCGGAGGACATTGCCTTCCGTGTCGATGGCGACGAAGCCATCAGGCATTTCTTCCAGCAGCGCATCATCACCCTGCAGCGCGAGGGATTGCGCCACGAGCGAGCGGGATGCGCCGGAGGCTGTGAGCTCGGTGCCCATCCCGGCCGGGGTCAACTGGATGAGGAACACCGGGCCGGGATTGCGCGCCATCAGCGAAGCACGGACCAGCCAGGCCCGGTCTTCAGCGCCCAGATGGACCATCACGCCAGGCGCGCGGCCCTGTTCGCTGGCCCGCAGCAGCATGTCCCGGAACGCCGGCCGGTCCCGCGTCGCGATCTCATCGACGAAGTTCCAGCCGGGAGCCAGGCCAAGCTCGCGGATGGCGGCCGGATTGGCCTCGACGATGCGATAGGTGGAGGAGGCGATGACGACGACCGCTTCGAGCGAGGCGTCGAACAGCAGGCGGGACCGGGTCTCGATCTCCCGCAGCTTCCAGTAATCCTGCTCCCGCGCCTGCTGGGCGGCGACAAGCCGGGTCTGGAGTTCGGCAACCGCCTGGAGGTTCTTGCCGACGGCGATCAGCCCTGCCTGCCCGCCGAGGCGGACGGTGGTGTATTCGATCGGCAGTTCGAGGCCCGAGGGGAAACGCTGGGTGACCTGGAGATAGGCGGAGACACCGCTGGCGCGCGCATCCTCGACCATGCGCCGGACTTGCAGGCTGCCGACGTCGCCAACAGTTTCCATCCAGGGGCGTCCGAGCCAGTCCGCGACCGGCTCGCCTCGCATGGTCTCGGAGAGCGCAGCATCGCGGATCACGCCCTCCCAATCGAGCGTTAGCGTGATGTCAGGCTGGATGACGGCGACGCGGGTCATGGGGGAGGTCCGGAAGCTGTAGGCCCGGATGTGCCGGCCCCCCGAGTTGGGAACCGATCCGAGCCCTGCATCGGCGTCGCAGCCCTGGCGCCAATGCCTATACCTGTGTGGAACTTTGCGGGCGCCGCGTCAATGCAAGATGACGAAATGCTCGCGCAATCAGCGTCCGGCTCGATCACGAAATGTCGCGGTCATCGGCCAAATGAGCGTCAACTTATCTTGACACTTTTTCTGTAAGACTGACCTATTTGGAAAATGCGCGGTGTGGGTCAAGGCATGGTGGGCGTGGTAGGCGCCGGTATCGGGGGGCTTTCCGCCGCCATGCTGCTGGCTGCGGCCGGGCGGGACGTGGTGGTGCTGGAACGCGCGGCACAACCGGGCGGCAAGGTGGGTGCCACTTTGCTTGACGGTCTCGCGGTGGATCATGGGCCCGGGGTGTTAACGCTTCTGCCCCTGTTCGAATCGCTGTTCGCCGATGCCGGCGCCTCCCTCTCCGACCATCTGACCCCGCGGCGCCTGCCCCTGCTCGGCCGGCATGTCTGGCGGGATGGCAGCGTGCTGGACCTGCCGGCGGACCCCGCCGCCGCCGCCGACGCCATCGGCCAGTTCGCCGGGCCGGCCGCCGCGCGCGGGTTCCGCGACCTCGCCGCCCGGGCCGCCCGCAGCTACGCGGCGCTGGAGCCCAGCTTCCTGACGGTGCAGCGCCCCGGGGCGCTGGCGCTGGGGGCCCAGGCCGGGTTGCGGGGGCTGCTCGGCAGTTCCCCCTTCGGTACCCTTTGGGACGCGCTGGGCGAGCATTTCGAGGACCCGCGGCTGCGCCAAGTCTTCTCCCGCGTCTCGACCTATGTCGGCGCTTCACCCCTGTTGGCGCCGGCGACGCTGATGCTGGTGCTGCATGTCGAGCTTTCCGGCATGTTCGCCCTGGATGGCGGCATGGCAACGCTGCCCCGGGCCATGGCGGCCGTCGCGGCCGCGCGGGGGGCGCGCTTCCGCTACGGGGCGGCGGTCCGGGATGTGATCGTGGCGCGCGGGCGCGTCACCGGCGTGACGCTGGCGGATGGGGAGGTCCTGCCCCTCAGCCAGGTGATCCTGAACGCCGAGCCCGCCACCATCGCCGGCGGGCATCTCGGCCAGGCCGTGATTCGGGCGGTGCCGAAGCCCGATCCGGCGAAACGGTCCTTCGCCTGCATCGCCTGGGCCATGGCCGGACGGGCGGAGGGGCTCGAACTGCCGCGGCTTTCGGTGTTCCACAGCGCCGATGCCGCGGCGGAATTCGCCGACCTGACCTATCGCGCCAGGATGCCGGCGCAGCCTTCGGTGACGCTCTGGGCCCATGACCGGGACGGCGTCTCGCCGGCGCCCCCGGGGCGGGAAGGGCTGCTCGCGCTGGTTGGCGCACCGGCGCGGGCGGATAGCCGGCGGATGGATGCGGCGGCGCTGGCGCCGGTGGAAGAAGCGGTCTTCGCCGCGATGGAACGCGCGGGGTTGCGGATCACCCGCGACGCCACCGCCATGGCGACGCCGGCGGACCAGGAACGCGCCAACCCCGGCACGGGCGGGGCGCTTTTCGGCCAGGCCGCGCATGGCTGGCAATCGATCTTCAGCCGACCCGCCGCGCGCACGCCGATCCCCGGCCTGTTCCTGGCGGGCGGCGGCACGCATCCGGGCTCGGGAGTCGCTATGGCGGCGATCTCTGGAAGGCTGGCGGCACAGGCGGCGATGGCGGAACGAGCATGATGGTCGATGCATCGGGGGCCGCGACGCGGCGCGGCTGGGAATTCGACAGCGAGGTGCCGCATCGCGGCTATCGCTGGTGGTACATCGATGCGCTGAGCGATGATGGCCGGCACGGCATCACCATCATCGCCTTCATCGGCACCGTCTTCTCCCCCTGGTATGCGCTGGCACGGAAGATGCGGGGTGGCACGGGG
>CANJXD010000083.1 GCA_947478535.1 Acetobacteraceae bacterium | reverse complement strand
TCTGCGCCCGCGCCGCGCCCGGCAGTGCTGCTGCAAGGCCAAGCCCCGCGCCCGCGCCGAGCAGCGCGCGCCGGCTGGCGGGCATCCGTCGATCCGATTCGTGCATCTGTTTTCCTCCCGCGGTGATGGCGGGTCTGGCCCGCTCTGCAACGAAGCGTACAACCGATTGCCGCGCCAAGGCAAAATCACGTCGGCTGGGGCAGGAAATCCGCGATGGCGGCGGCGATCCGATCGGGACATTCGATGGCGGTGATGTGCTTGGCGCCGGGCAGCAGGGTGTAGCGCGCGCCAGCGATCCCGGCGGCGAGCGCCTGCGCCATGGCGGGGGGGGTGGCGTGGTCATGCTCGCCGACCAGGATATGGGTCGGCGCGGTGATGCGGGGCAGCAGGGGGCGGAGATCCGCAGCGCCGAGCATGGCGCAGGTGGCGGCATAGCAATCGAGGTCATTCGCCTCGAAGACATCGAGCCAATGCGCCAGCACAGCGGGATGGGCTGCGTTGAAGGCATCGCTGAACCAGCGCACGGCCTGGAAGGGGCGCAGCGCGCCCATTCCGCCGGCGCGCGCCGTCTCTGCCCGCTGGCGCCAGGCGGCTTCGGCATCCGGGCCATACCAGGCGGTGGTGTCCATCGCGACCAGGGCGCGGGTGCGCGCGGCATGGCGGGCGGCGAAATCCTGCGCGATGCAGCCGCCCATGGAACAGCCCGCAATGATGGCGGCATCCCAGCCCACCGCCGCCATCGCCGCCAGCATGTCATCCGCCAGCCGCGCGGTGGAGTAAGGGCCGGGCGCGCGGCCGGAGGTCCCCTGGCCGCGGCAATCGATGGCCAGCAGGCTGGCGCGGCCAGCCAGTGCCTGGGCCACGCCTTCCCAGATGCCGCCATCGAGGGCGAGGGAATGAAAACAGGCGACGCGGCCGGGCCCCGTCGCTTCCCACAACCGCCACGCGATCGCTGTGCCGTCATCGGCCTGTGCCACGCCCTGGCGCATCGGTGCTGTCCCCCATCCCCTGCGCCCCAGGCTAGGCGGGATAGGCGGGCGCGCAAGCGGGGGGCGGGGTGACGCGGCGGCCGGGGCAGGGCAAACTGGCGGCAAGACGCGCGCCGCGTTCGTTGGGATGGCGCGGGGCGCAATCGGTCGGGAAGGAACACAAAGGATGGATCGCAGGCAGGCCCTGCTCATGGCCGGCGGCGTGCTCGTCGCCCCGCTGGCCGCCCCGATGGTCGCGCATGCGCAGGACGCGTGGCCGGTGCGCCAGGTGAAGATCATTATCCCCTTCGCCGCGGGCGGCCCGCAGGACGTGCCCGCCCGCATCATCGCAGACAAGCTTTCGCGCCGCATGGGGACGACCTTCTTCATCGAGAATCGCCCCGGCGTCGGTGGCGGGCTGGGTGCGCAGGCGGTGGCACAGTCGGCGCCGGATGGGGCGACGCTGCTGTTCATCTCCTCCTCCATCGCCATCCTGCCGACCTTGCAGCGGCAGTTGAACTTCGACCCGATTCGGGACCTTTCGCCGCTGACCGTGGTGTGCGACCTGCCTGCGGGGCTGATGGTGCGCGGCGACAGCCGCTTCGCGGATCTGCCGGGGCTGCTGGCCGCAGCGCGGGCGGAACCGGGGCGGCTGACCTATGGCTCCGGTGGCGTGGGCTCGGCCAACCACCTTGCCGGCGCACAGTTTGGCGCGCTGGCGAATATCGACATCGTCCACGTCCCCTATCGCGGTGTCAGCCAGGCCGTGAACGCGATCTATACGGGGGAGATCGACTTCGTCTTCGGCAGTTCCGTCGAGGTGCTGGGCCATTACCGCCAGGGCCGCGCGCGGCTGCTGGGCATGACGCTGTCGACGCGCGTGCCGGCGGTGCCGGAAGTTCCAGCGATCGCGGAACATGTGCCGGGCTATGCCGCGCCGAACTGGTTCGCCATGTTCGCGCCGAAGGGCATGCCCGCGCCGATGATGCAGCGGCTGGTCACGGAGCTGACGGCGCTGAAGAATGACGAGGACCTGAACGGCCGCCTCGCCAGCGCCGCCGCCATCATCCGGATGGATGGGCCGGAGGCATTGACGGCGCAGTTGACGGCCGAGATTCCCCGCTGGCGCACCGTGATCCAGCGCGCCGGCATCAGTGGCGATTCATGAAGGAGTATTGCGCATGACCCAGATCGGCCGATTGGAGATCGCCCCCCTTCAGGCTTCCGTCAGCGCCGCCGAATGGCAGGCGCGGCTCGACCTCGCCGCCGCCTATCGCCTGTGTGACGGCTACGGCATGTCCGACATGATCTACACCCACATCTCCGCCCGCGTGCCGGGGGAGCAGGGGCATTTCCTCATCAACCCGAACGGCATGCTGTTCGGGGAGATCACGGCGTCCTCGCTGCTGAAGGTCAGTGTCGATGGCGATGTGATCTACAAGCCGGACCTGCCCTATGGGCTGCACAAGGCGGGCTTCACCATCCATTCCGCGCTGTATCGCGCGCGGCCGGATGCGATGGCGGCGATGCACACGCATACCATCGCGGGCATGGCCGTCTCCGCCCTGAAATGCGGGCTGCTGCCGCTGACGCAGACGGCGACGCGGTTTTATGGGCGCATCGCCTATCACGAATTCCGCGGGCCGGAGCGCGATCCCTCGGAGCGTGAATTGCTGCAGAAAAGCATCGGTCCGCTGAACTACTGCATCCTGAAGAACCACGGGCTGCTGACTCTCGGCGAAAGCGTGGCGGAAGCCTTCATCGCGATGTGGGGGATGGAACGCGCCTGCCAGGCGCAGCTCGCCGCCATGGCCTGCAACACGGAACTCGACATGCCGTCGCCGGAGGTCATCGCCAAATCCTGCGCGATGTATGACCCGGAGGTCTCACGCCGCTATGGCCCGCTGGAATGGCCGGGCCTGCTGCGCAAGCTCGACATCGCCGATTCTTCCTGGCGGCAATAGGCAGCCGACGCAGGCAGACCACCATGCGCGTCGCCATCGCGAGCTTCGAGTACGAAGGCAACAGCCTGTCGCTGCGCGTGGAGCGGCGGGCGGATTTCGCGCGCATCGGGATCTTCGAAGGTGCCGCCATCCTCGCAGCCATGGAGGGCAAGGACCTGGCGGTCACGGGCGGCATCCATGCGCTGCGCGATGCCGGGGCCGAACTGGTGCCGATCTTCACCGCCAAGGGTGGCGCCGGCGGCCATGTGGAGGACGCTTTCTTCGAGGAGGCGCGCGCGCGCATCGTGGAGGGCATCGCCGCCGCGCTGCCGCTCGATGGCGTCTACATCGCGATGCACGGGGCGATGATCTGCGCCGAGGAAAAGGACCCTGAAGGCGCCGTGCTGGCCGCGCTGCGGGCGCGGATCGGGCCAGGCATCCCCATCGCCATCAGCCTCGACCTGCATGCCCATGTCACGCCCCGCATGGCGGCGGCGGCGGATATCATCGTGGGGTATGAGACCTATCCGCATGTCGATGCCTATCGCACCGGGGCCTGTGCGGCGGGGCTGCTGGTGCGCGCCATGCGGGGGGAGATCCGCCCGGTGACGCGCATCCGCAAATACAACGCCATCGTGCCCGTCCTCGGCGGCGCGACCCTGGACGGCGCGCCGATGGCCGAGGTGGCCGCTGAGGCGCGGGCGATGGAGGCTGCGGGCCGCGCGCTCTCGGTCAGCTACTTCCCGGTGCAGCCCTGGCTCGACATGGCCGATGTCGGCATCACGGGGGTTGCCGTCACCGATGCGGACCCGGTGGGGGCGGAGGCGGTGGCGCAGGACATCCTGGATGCGATGTGGGCGCGGCGGCGGGATTTCGAATTGCCGGCGCTGACGCCGGTGGAGGCCGTGCGGGCGGCGCTGGCGCGCGAGGGCCAGGTGCTGCTGGTGGATGCGCCGGATGCGATCGGCGGCGGGGCTTCCGGTGATTCCCCGGCACTGCTGGCGGCGATCCTGGCGGAAGCACCGGCGGTGGATGCGGCGCTCGCCCTGGTCGATCCGGCGGCGGTGGCGCAGGCCATCGCACTCGGGGAGGGGGCGGAGGGCGATTTCGCCATCGGCGCCTGGCAGGACCGGCGCTGGTTCACGCCGGTGGCGTTGCGGGCGCGGGTGGAACGGCTGTGCGACGGGCTGTTCACCTATCGCGGCGGGCCGGTATCCGGCGCCACGGGGCGGCTTGGCGCCTCGGCGGTGCTGCGGGTGGGCGGGCTGCGGCTGCTGGTGACGAGCCACGCGGTCTATGAACACCTGGATGAACACTACGCCGCCTGCGGGATCGCGATCGCGGGCTGCAAGCTGGTGTCCTTCAAGAACCTGATGAACTACCGCAAGCTTCTCGGCCCCGGGGTGAGCTTCATCGCCCTGCATGGGCCGGGCGGCACGCCGCTGCGGCTGCAGGATGTCGCGTGGCGGAACCGGCGCCGACCCTATTGGCCCGCCGATGACATGGCGGTGCCTGAACGACTGGTCTGATTTTTCACCATCAGGGAAACACGCGATGATGAAGCGCCGAACCCTTCTCGCCACGGCTGCCGCGGCCCCGATGCTGTCCGCGCCGGCCGCGGGGCAGCGCAGGGCCCAGACGCTGCGCTATGTGCCGAGCTCGAACCTGACGGTGCTGGACCCGGTGTTCACGCCCGCGGCGGTGTCCATCACCCATGGCTACTGCGTGTTCGACACGTTGTATGGCATGGACGCCTCCATGAACCCGGTGCCGCAGATGGCGGCGGGGCACACGGTTTCGGCGGATGGGCTGACCTGGGAGATCACGCTGCGGGACGGGCTGCGCTTCCATGATGGAGAGCCGGTGCGGGCGCGCGATTGCGCCGAGAGCCTGAACCGCTGGTCGAAGCGCGACAGTTTCGGCCAGGCGCTAGGCGCGGCGACGGAACGCTTCGGCTTCAAGGACGACAAGACCATCGTCATCACGCTGAAGCGCCCCTTCGGCCGGCTGCTGCACGCCATCGGCAAGCCGCATTCCTCCCCGGCGATGATCATGCCGGAACACCTGGCCCGGACGAGCCCGACGACGCCGATCACGGAGATGGTGGGCTCCGGCCCCTTCCGCTTCGTGCAGGGCGAATACGTCTCCGGCGCCAGGATCGTCTATGAGAAGTTCGCGGGCTATGTGCCGCGCAGCGAGGCGCCGGCCTGGACCTCGGGCGGCAAGGTGGTGAATTTCGACCGCCTCGAATGGCAGGTGATGCCAGACCCCGCGACGGCGGCGGCGGCGATCCAGGCGGGGGAGGTGGATTGGATCGGCACGGTGCTGCCGGACCTCGCCGCCTCGCTGGATGCGCATCGGCAGGTGGATCTGTTCCGGGGTGACCTCTACGGCGTCGTCTCCATGCTGCGCTTCAACCATGCCATCCCGCCTTTCGACAATGTGGCGCTGCGCCAGGTGCTGCTGCGGGCGATCGACCAGACGCCGTTCATCCAGGCGATCACGGCGCGGCCGGCCGATGGCGGCGTGTGCCGCGCGATGTTCCCCTGTGGGATGCCGGGGGTGGAGGAAATGGGCCGGTCCATCATGGGCTCGCTCGATGTCGCGGCGGCGCGGCAGGCGGTTCTCGCTTCCGGCTACAAGGGGGAGAGGGTGGTCATCCTCAACCCGACGGATATCCCCGCCATCAACGCGCATGGCGTGCTGGTGGCGGACCTGCTGCGGCGCATCGGCATGAATGTCGATCTGCAGGATCTGGACTGGGGCACGGTGGTGCAGCGGCGGGTGTCGAAGAACCCGGTGGAGCGCGGCGGCTGGAGCATCGCCTGCACGAACTGGCCGGCGATCTCGGTCGACAATCCCGCCACCAACGCCACCACGCGCGGGCTTGGCGATACCGGCTGGTGGGGCTGGTTCAACGACCCGGCGACGGAGGAGTTGGTGCAGCGCTGGCTGAGCGCCGGCACGCCGGCGGAAGCCGATGCGCTGTTCCTCGCGGCGCAGCGCCGGGCGTTGGAAACGGTGCCGACCATCCCGCTCGGCCAGAACTTCACGGACAGCGCGATCCGCACCGACATCAAGGGTGCGCTGCATGGGTCCGTGAACGTGTTCTGGAACGTCCGGCGGGGGTAGCGGCAGCAACGGCGGCGCGGGCGGCGCTTCAGGCGAGCGTCGCCGCGACCTTCACCGCGCTCTGCTCCGCCAGAATCTCCCGCACCGCCTGGCGCAGCAGGCGGACATCGCGGATGCGGCTGAAGCCGGGGCGGTGGAACAGCGCGACATCGCGGGAGAGGCTGCCATCGCCGATGCGGCGATAGGCGACCATGTCATCGAGCAGCGCGCCGACCTGCACCGCGAGTTGCGGCAGCAGCGAGACGCCGACGCCGGCCGCCACCATCTGGCGCAGCGTCTCCAGGCTCGCGGCCTGGAGTTCGGGGCGTTCCACTTGCAGCCGCTCGGGGCACAAGGCGAGGGCGTGCTCGCGCAGGCAATGGCCTTCGCTCATCAGGATCAGGTCCTGCACCGGCACATCCTCCCGCCGCACCGCTTCCACCCGGGCGAGGGGGTGGTCCCGTGGCACGGCGAGGACGAACTCCTCCCGGAACAGTTTCAACTCCGTCAGCTCCGGGCCGGGCAGGGGGGAAGCGGCGAGGATGGCATCGAGCTCCCCTTCCTCAACCTGGCGGGCGAGGTGGCGGGTGAAGCCTTCGGAGAGCAGCAGGCGAAGCTGCGGGAAGCGCGCGCGCAGCGGCTTCAGCAGGAAGGGGACGAGGTAGGGGCCGAGGGTGGAAATCACGCCGAGCCGGAAGGTGCCTTCCAGCGGTGCGGCGCCGGCGGCCGCGACCTCGAACAGCCGCCGCGCCTCCGCCACCACCAGCCGTGCCTGGGCGACGAGTTCGGCGCCGCGCGCCGTGACCAGCACGCCACGCGGAGCGCGTTCGAAGATCTCGACCTGGAGCAATTCCTCGATCTTGCGGATCTGGGCGGACAGCGTGGGCTGGCTGACGGCACAGGCCTGGGCGGCGCGGCCGAAGCTCAGATGCTCCGCGACGGCGAGCAGGTATTCAAGGTCCCGCAGCGAGAGGCCAGCGAGGGTCATGATGTTTCCAACCTGGGTGTGTCCAACTTGGGCGCGACGGCGCGACGTGCCGCAAGCATTATGCGGTCTGGGGCCGTAACGTCCAGCATGCCCTATTCCGGCGCGGAAAGGCGGATGGCGTAGGCGAATCGGGGGGCGGCGGCGTGCAGGTTGACCGTGGCTTCCAGCAGCAGCCCCTGCGGCCCATAGAAATGGCGGATGATGCGAAGCCCCGGCGTGCCGGCGCGCAGGCCGAGCGCCTGGGCGGCGGCGCGGGGCAGGGCGATGGCGGCGATGTCCTGGCGCATATCCGTCACCGGGATGCGCCACTGGCGCTCGATCAGGCGATAGATCGGCGTGCGGCCCACTTCCGGCCGGGCGGCGGCGGCGGCGAAGGCGATGGGGATGAACATCTCCACCACCGCGAGGGGGGCGGCCGTGCCACCCGTGGCGTGGCGCACGCCGGAAAGCCGCAGCATCTCCTGCCCCGCGGCATCGCCGAGCAGGCCGGCGAGCGGGCCCTCGACCGTGATGCGGTCCCGCTGCGCGATGTGCAGATTGGTCGGCCCGCCATAGCCCATGAGGTCCGCGAGGGATCGGACCGCCATCTCATAGTTCGGCTTCGGGCGGCGGCCGATGACGCGGGTGCCGACGCCGTGCACGGGTTCCACCAGCCCCTGTTCGCGCAGGCGCCGCAGGGCTTCGCGCACCGTGGCGCGGCTGACGCCATGGGCGGTGGCGAGCATGGACTCGGTGGGAAGGTTGTCGCCAACCGCGTGCCGGCCGGCGGCGATCTCCGCCGCCAGCGCTTCGGCCAAGACGGCGTAGCGCGGGGCGGCGAGGCCGGGCAGGCGCTTCGTCACGCCGGCGCGCACCCGTCTCGCAACGTGGCGAGCCAGGAGAGAACCTCCGCCATCGGCAGGACATCGGCGAATTGCCGGTCCATGTCGAACAGCGCGATGGCGTGGCTGACCGGGATGCGATCGAAGACCGCTTCCTCCGGCACGATGGCGCGGAGGTTGTGGGAGGCGGCGTCGAAGACCGTGGCCTGCACGCAATTGCTGGTGGCGCCGCCGGTGACGATCACCGTGTCGATGCCGCGATCGATGAGGTAGCCCAGCAGCGGCGTGCCGTGGAAGGCGCTGGGCTTCTTCTTGACGAAGACCAGGTCCCGGGGCGCGGGGTCCATCCCCTCGGCGAGTTCCGCCCCCCTGGTGCCAGCGAGGCACCAATGCGGGCTGGACAGCAGGTCCCGCTTGCGGCCGTAAATGCCGATGTCGCGGCCTTCGGGGTCGAGTTCGAAGCGGGTGAAGAAGCAGGGCGCGCCGGCGGCCTGGGCGGCGCGCACGACCTCGGCGGCGGCCGCGAGCGCCGTCCGGCCGATGGCGCCGCAGGACGAAGGCCAGGACGCATCATCGCCCTCCGCGCCCACCATGTAGCGCTGCGCGTCGATGACCAGCACGGCGGCGCGCTGGCCGAACCCCATGCGCCGGCCAAAGCGGCCTTTGGCCAGGATCGCGCGGTCAGCCTCCGTCAGGAAGGCATCCCACGGTCGAGCCCTCATTCGTTCAGCCCCTTCCCGGGATAGGGATGCGTCCCGATCCAGTGGCGCGCGATATCGGCGCGGCGGGCGAACCACACGCCCTCATGCGCCTGCATGTGGTCGAGCAGCTTGCGCAGGGCGATGGTGCGGTTGGGCTGGCCGATGATGCGGGAATGCAGGCCGATGGACATCATCGCGGGACGCCCGGCCGCGCCTTCGGCATACAGCATGTCGAAATGGTCGCGCGCCATGGCGAACCATTCATCGGCGATGTTGAAGCCGCCGAAGAACTTCGCGTCATTCACCACCAGCGAATAGGGCACGACGAGGCGCGGCGTGCCCTGCACCGTGACCCAGAAGGGCAGGTCGTCGCCGTAGTAATCGCTGTCGTAGAGAAAGCCGCCGTGTTCGACGAGCAGGCGGCGGGTATTCTCGGAAGGTCCGTAGCGGCAATACCAGCCATCGGTGGTGAGGCCGGTGGTTTGCTGGAAGGAGGCGACGGCACGGGCGATCTGCGCGCGTTCCTCCGCCTCGTCCATCTCGAAATGCTTCAGCCAGCGCCAGCCATGGCCGCAGATATCCATCCCCGATTCCCGGATGGCGGCGGCGATCGGCGGGTTGCGTTCGAGGGCCACGGCGCAGGCGAAGAAGGTCAGCGGCAGGCCGCGTTCCTCGAACTGCCGCAGCACGCGCCAGAAGCCGGTGCGGCTGCCGTATTCGAACATGCCTTCCGCCGCGAGGTCGCGCCCGCGGGGAATCTGCGCGCGGGCGGCGGCTTCGGTCAGGTTGTTCTCGGTATAGCCTTCGCCATCCTGCACGGAGGCCTCGGAGCCTTCCTCGACATTCAGGACGAAGTTGACGGCGATGCGGGCGCCGCCGGGCCAGCGCGGATCGGGCGGGTTGCGGCCATAGCCGAGGAGGTCTCGCTTCACCGCGTAGCGGTTTGCCCGATCGATCATTCGTGCCACCTCCGTGCGGTGCTGCGCGCATTGACCCGCCGCCGGCTCCGCGCCTACCGTTGTCCGGACAACAGCGTAACCCGAGGGACGCCAGTGGGCGAGAGCCAAAGCGCACGACCGACGCCGAGGGCGAAACGGCGGCGGCAGTTCGAGCCTGGCGCGACCGGCGCGCTGGAGGGGCTGCGCGTGGTCGATCTTGCGCGCCTCGTCGCCGGTAACATGCTGACCAAGGTGCTGGCCGACCATGGCGCGGAGGTCATCAAGGTGGAGCCGCCCGCCGGGGACAGCCTGCGGGCCTGGAAAGTCGGCGGTATCGAGACGGCGTGGAAGACCTGGTGCCGCAACAAGCGCAGCCTCTGCCTCGATCTGCGCAACACCGAGGCCATCGCGGTGGTGAAGCGTCTGGCGGCGGGGGCGGACATCTTCGTCGAAAGCTTCAAGCCCGGGGTGCTGGAGACGATGGGGCTCGCCCCCGATGTGCTGCTGGCGCTGAACCCGAAGCTTGTGATTGTGCGCGTTTCCGGCTGGGGGCAGACGGGCCCCTTCCGCCACAAGGGCGGCTTCGGCACGCTGGTGGAAGGCTATTCCGGCTTTGCCGCGATCAACGGCTTCGCGGATCGGGAACCTGTGCTGCCGCCGATGTTCATGGCCGATGCCTATGCGGGGCTTTATGGCGCGTCCGCCGCGATGATCGCGCTGCATCACGCGCAGCGCAGGGGGCAGGGGCAGGTGATCGACCTTTCCCTGTTCGAGCCGATCTTCGCCGTGCTGGAGCCGCAGATGGCGAATTGGCGCGTGATGGGCAAGACTAAGCCCCGCACCGGCAGCCGCAGCACCAACACCGCGCCGCGCAATGCCTACCGCACGAAGGATGGCGGCTGGCTCAGCCTGTCTACCTCCACCCAGGCGGTCTTTGTGCGGCTGATGCAGTCGATCGGGCGGGCGGAGCTGATCGATGATCCGCGCTTTCGCACCAATCCGGACCGGCTCCGGCATATCGACGAGATCGATGGCGTGATCCGCGATGCCATCGCCCTGATGACGCGCGCCGAGGCGCTGGAGAAATTCGACCGCGATGGCGTGACGATCGGGCCGATCATGGATGTCGCCGATATCGACGCCGATGACTATGTTGCCGAACGCGAGGCGCTGATCGAGGTGCCGGATGCGGAGATGCCGGGCGGCTGGCTGCCCATGCACGGCGAAGTGCCGCGCCTGTCCGCCACACCGGGCATCCTCCGCAATCCGGCGCCCACGCTCGGCCAGGACAATGATGCCTTGCTCACGCCGCTGCTCGGCGCCGCGGAAGTGGCGCGGTTGCGGGCGGCGGGCGTGATCCTTCACGGAGAAACGACGCAATGACCCGCGCCTGGCGTTCGATGCTGTATGTGCCGGCCAATGTCCCGCGCTTCGTGGCCAAGGCGCCGTCGGCGGGCGCCGATGCGGTGGTGCTCGACCTCGAGGACAGCGTGCCGCATGACCGCAAGCTGGAAGCGCGCGCCGCATTGAAGGACGCGGTGGCCATCGCGGGGTCCGGCGGGGCGGATGTGCTGGTCCGCATCAACCGGCCGCTTCGCCTCGCGGTGGCGGATATGGAAGCGGCGGCGGAGGCCGGGGCGCAGGGCATCTTCCTGACCAAGGCGATGGGGCCGGACCATGTGCGCCTGGCCGCCGAGGTGCTGGCACAGGCGCGCCAGCGCATGGTGATCGTGCCGATGATCGAGACCGCGGCCGCGCTGCTGAAGGTGGAGGAGATCGCCGCCGCATCGCCGATGATCGCCGGCGTGATCGTCGGCGCGGAGGACCTGGCACTCGAATGCCGGGCCACCTCGGATGATGAGCTGATCGTGCTGGCGAAGCGGCGGATGGTGGTGGCGGCCGTCGCGGCCGGCGTCGCGCCGCTCGGCACGCTCGGGACCGTCGCGGATTACCGGGATGCGGAGAAGATTCGCGCCCTGGTCGCGCGCTCGAAGCGTTCAGGCCTCGTGGGGGCGACCTGCATCCACCCCGCGCTGGTGCCGATCCTCAATGAGGGCTTTTCGCCCTCCGCGGCGGAGATCGACCTCGCGCACCGGCAATTGGCGGCAGCGGTCGAAGCGGGGCGGGAGGGGCGGGGGTCCTTCACCGTCGACGGGCTGATGGTGGATGAGCCGATCCTGATCCGGGCGCGGCGCATCCTGGCGCAGGCGGGTGTTGCGTGAGCGAGGAACTCCAGCGCCTCGCGGCCACGTCGCTGGCGGAACTGCACGGCATTTCCACCCGCGCCGGCGCGCCGGCGGTGGCCTCGGAACTGCTGCGGCTGAACACGGCGGTCCGGGACCTGGCGCGGCCGATGCTACGCTTCACCGACCAGCAAGCGGATTTCCCAGCCACCCTGCTGCGCCTCGCGGACCCCGGCAATGGATGACCTCCTCGCCTGGTCGCTGGCGGACCTGGCCCGCGCGATCCGACGCGGGGCGGTGACGAGCGCGCAGGCGGTGGAGGCCTGCATCGCCCGCGCGGCGGTGGCGCAGCCCGCGACCAATGCCTTTGTCGAGGTGATGGCCGAGCGCGCCCGCGCGCAGGCGGCGGTGCTGGATGCGGAGGCCCGCGCGGGCCGGTTCCGCGGGCCGCTGCATGGCGTGCCGCTGGCCCATAAGGACTGCTTCGAACGCGACGGCGCGCGGATGGGCGTGGGCTCGAAGCTGCTGGCGGAGGCGCCGGCTTCCACCAGTACCGCGACCGCCTTGCTGATGCTGGAAGCGGCCGGCGCGGTCGATCTCGGCCGGCTGAACATGAATGAATTCGTCGCCGGGCCGACGGGGCAGAACCCGCATCTCGGGGATTGCCGCAATGCCTGGGATGCGGATCGGATCTCTGGCGGGTCCTCCTCCGGCTCCGGCTCCGCGGTGGCGTCGGGGGCGGTGTTCGGGGCGCTGGGGTCCGATACCGGCGGGTCAATCCGCCTGCCCGCCGCGATGCAGGGGCTGTTCGGGCTGAAGCCGACCTATGGCCGCGTCAGCCGCGCCGGCTGCTTCCCCCGCGCGCACAGCCTGGATTGCGTGGGGCCGATGACCCGGACGGCGGAGGATGCGGCGCTGATGCTCGCTGCCCTGGCCGGCCCGGATGCGCGGGACCCGACGGCGCTGGACGCCCCGGTGCCGGATTATGCGGCACGGCTCGGCTCTGCCGCCGACGGCACGCGGCTGGCCATGCTGGCGGACCCTGGGGAGGTCGCGCCAGATATCGCGGCCCGGCTCGATGACCTGCACCGGGTCGCGACGGCGCGCTACGGCATCATCCCCGGCCGCGCCTTTGCAAGGATCGGCGCCATCGATGCGCTGGGCGACGTGCTCTCGAAGGTCGAGGCCTCGACGCTGCACGGGCATTGGATGGCGACGCGGGGCGGGGAGTATTCCACCGCTGTCCATTCGCGGACCGAGCCCGGCCTGGTCATCCCCGCGCAGCGCTACCTTGAGGCCCTCGCCCTGCGGGCGCGGATGCTGGAGGAATTCCTCGCCACGGTGATGGCGGACGCCGATGTGCTGATCTGCCCGGCCGTGCCCATCCCGGTGCCGACGCGGCAGGAGGCGGATATGGAAGGCGCCGGTCGCGTCTTCCCCGTGGTCGCGGCGCTGACGCGGCTGACGCGGCCATTCTCCTATCTCGGCCTGCCCGTGCTGACCGTGCCCATCGGGCTCGACCGTAACGCCATGCCGGTGGCCGCGCAGCTGGTCGGCCGGCCGTTCGGGGAAGCGCGGCTGCTTTCGCTCGGCGCGCGGCTGGCCGCCGATCTCGGCTGGGGCTTTCGGCCCGGCCTGCCTGCTCGTCACATCCAGGGAGACCGCGCATGATCGACCGTCGCTTGCTGCTCGCCGCTTCGGCATTGGGGGCCGTCGCGGTCCCAGCCTCGGCCCAGCCCGCCTGGCCCAGCCGGGCTGTCCGGATGGTGGTGCCCTTCCCCCCCGGGGGCAGCAATGATGTGCTGGGCCGCGCGCTTTGTGAGCGGCTTTCGGCCAATCAGGGCCAGCCCTTCGTGGTGGAAAATCGCGGCGGGGCGGGGGGCGCGATCGGGGCCGACCAGGTCGCGAAATCGGCGGCGGATGGCTATACGCTGCTGTTCATCTCCTCCTCGCTGACCACCAACGCCGCGGTGCAGCGGCTGCCCTATGACCCGGTGGCGGATTTCACGCCGATCGCGCAGGCCGCAGTGGCGCCGATGATCGTGACGGTGGGCAAGGATAGCCCGGCGCGCAGCATGGCGGATTTGGTCCGTATCGCGCGCGAACGTCCCGGGATGCTGCGCTTCGGCGGCGCTGGGCCGGGCGATACGTCCTTCTTCGCGGCCGAATTGCTGAAGATGGCGGCCGGGCTGGATATGGAGGCCGTCGCCTATCGCGGCATCACCGAAGCGCAGACCGATGCGGCGGCGGGGCGGATCGACCTTGTCGTCACCACGCTTGCTTCCGCGCGGGGGTTGATCGAGGCGGGGCAACTTCGCCTGCTGGCGACGGCGAGTGCTGTGCGCGATGTGCGGATGCCGGATGTGCCGACGGTGCGGGAAAGCACCGGTATCGATTTCGTGACCGGCGTGTGGTGGGGCGTCTTCGCCCCGGCGCGGCTGCCGGCGGCGGTGACCGCCACGATCAATGCGGCGATCGGGCGGGCGATGGCGGAGCCGCAATATCAGCGGGTGCTGGAAGCCGGGGGCGCCTCCATGGCCGCTTTGGCGCCGGACGCCTTTGCCGCGCATGTCCGCTCCGAGGTGACGCGCTGGACCGAGGTGGCGAAGCGGGCGGGGGTGGCGCTGCCCTAAGCCTCGCTTTCCCCGGCGGATTCCCCACCCCGCGCCGCGCGCGCGCCTGCCATGCGCCCGCGTTCGGTGCGTGCGGTGGCGCGGCTTCTGCTGTATGGGGGCGGCACAATGCCATTTCCCGAACTGCCCCCCGCCCTCTCCAGGGCGCTCGCCGAGCGCGGCTATGCCGAGCCCACCTCCGTCCAGCAGGCTGTGCTCGACCCCGCAACCAAGGGGCGGGACATGCTCGTCTCGGCCCAGACCGGGTCCGGCAAGACCGTGGCCTTCGGCCTCGCCATCGCCGACGAGGTGCTGGCGGGCAAGCGCACCGGCGCGCCGCTGGCGCTGGTGATCGCGCCGACGCGCGAACTCGCCCAGCAGGTGCGGGATGAGCTGACCTGGCTCTACGCGCCGACCGGCGCGCGCGTCATCGCCTGTGTCGGCGGGACCGATGTGCGGGCTGATCGCCGGATGCTGCAATCCGGCGCGGAAATCCTGGTCGGCACGCCGGGGCGCCTGCGGGACCATATGGAGCGCGGCGCGGTCGATCTCACCCAGCTCCAGGCCGCCGTGCTCGATGAGGCGGATGAGATGCTGGACATGGGCTTCCGGGACGACCTGGAAGCCATCCTGGAAGCGGCGCCGGAAACCCGGCGGACGCTGATGTTCTCCGCCACCGTGCCGCGCGAAATCGCGGCGCTGGCCGCCGCCTACCAAAAGGACGCGCTGCGCATCGCGGCGACCGGGGAGGGGGAGCGGCATGGCGATATCGCCTATCGCGCCATGGTCGTCGGGCCGCGAGAGGTGGAGGCCGCCGTCGTCAATGCGCTGCGCTGGTTCGAGGCGAGCGGCGCGCTGGTGTTCTGCAATACCCGCGAGCAGGTGGCGCGGCTGCATGGCAGCCTGGTGGAGCGCGGCTTTTCCGCCGTCTCGCTCTCCGGCGAACTGACGCAGACGGAACGCACCCGCGCCCTGCAGGCGCTGCGGGACCGCCGCGCGCGGGTCTGCGTCGCCACCGATGTGGCGGCGCGGGGCATCGACCTGCCGGATCTCGGCCTGGTGATCCATGCCGACCTGCCGCGCGACAAGGAAACGCTG
>CANJXD010000082.1 GCA_947478535.1 Acetobacteraceae bacterium | reverse complement strand
CTGGAAGCTGATCGGCCAGCCCGTCGCGCGGCTCGATACGCGGGCCAAGCTGAATGGCAGCCAGGTCTATGGCATGGACCTGAAGCTGCCGGGGATGCTGAACGCCGCGATCCATGCCTGCCCGGTCTTCGGCGGCACGGTGCGCGCGGTGGACAGCGCGGCGGCGGAGCGCATGCCCGGCGTCAAGCGCGTGCTGCGGGTGGGGGACAATGCCGTCGCCGTCGTCGCCGATACCTGGTGGCGGGCGAAGAAGGCGCTCGATGCCGTCGTCATCACTTGGGATGAGGGGGAGCACGCCAATGCCTCCTCCGCTGGCTTCGAGCAGGTGATGCGCGCGGCGCTGGAGGCGCCGGAAGCCGCCGTCGGCAACCGCAACGGTGATGTCCGCGCCGCCTTCGCCAGCGCGGCCAAGACGGTGGAGGCGATCTACGCCTATCCCCACCAGAACCACGCCTGCATGGAGGTGATGAACGCCACCGCCGTCTGGACGCCGGAGCGCTGCGAGGTCTGGACGCCGACCCAGAACGGAGAGGCCGCCCACGCCGCCGCCGCCGAGGCCGCCGGCCTGCCGCCGGCACGAACGGAAATCCACAAGATCCACCTCGGCGGCGGCTTCGGCCGGCGCGGCGCGGTGCATGACTGGGTCCGCCAGGTCGTCGACATCGCCAAGCAGATGCCCGGCATCCCCGTGAAGCTGCTCTGGACGCGGGAGGAGGACATGCTGCAGGGCCGCTTCCACCCGAACACCATGTGCAAGCTGACCGGGTCCTTCGACGCGCAGAACAACCTGACCGGCCTGCATATGCGCATCGCCGGGCAGTCCATCGTCGCCGGCATCTTCCCGCAGAACATCCGCGACGGGCGGGACCCCGTGGTGTTCCAGGGGCTGAACGCCAGCGGCGGGGAAGCCGATATCGGCTACACCGTGCCGAACCTGCTGGTGGACCACGCCATGCGGAACCCGCATGTGCCGCCGGGCTTCTGGCGGGGCGTGAACCTGAACCAGAACGCCATCTACCTCGAATGCTTCATCGATGAACTGGCGCATGCGGTGGGGCAGGATGCCCTGGCCTTTCGCCGCAAGCTGATGGCCAACCATCCGAAGCACCTGGCGGTGCTGAACGCGGTGGCGGAAAAGGCGGGCTGGGGCACGCCAGCGGCGGCCATCGACGGTCAGCCGGTGTTCCGCGGGCTGTGTCAGACGCATGGCTTCGGCAGCTATGTCGCGGCCTGCGCGGAGGTCTCGGTCAGCGATGCCGGCGTGCTGAAGGTGCACCGCATCGTCGCGGCGACGGACCCTGGCTATGCCGTCAATCCGCAGCAGATCAACGCGCAGATCGAGGGCAGCTTCGTCTATGGCCTCTCGGCCGCGCTGCACAGCGAATGCACGGTGAAGGATGGCCGCATCGAGCAGACGAATTTCGACACCTATCGCGTCCTCCGCATGGATGAGATGCCGAAGGTGGAGACGCTCGTCGTACCCTCCGGCGGCTTCTGGGGCGGGGTTGGGGAGCCCACCATCGCGGTCGCCGCGCCCGCCGTGCTGAACGCGATCTTCGCCGCGACGGGCAAGCGCGTGCGCCGGCTGCCGCTGACGCATACCGACCTGCGCCGCGCGTGATGCGGGGCGTGCTGGCCCTGCTGCTGTTGGCGGCGGGGCCAGCTTTTGCCGAGGGCGCGCCGCCGGGCGCCTCCACCTGTCTCGGCTGCCATTCCTCCGTGTGGGCGCCGGTGCGCGCCGACGCCGCGATCCCGTCCCTGCGTGGGCGTGACGCGGCGGAGGTGGCGGCGGCGATGCGGGCGTTCCGCGAAGGGACCCGCCCGGCGACACTGATGGACCGATTGGCAAAAGGGTTCACCGAGGAAGAAAGCCAGGCGATCGCCGCCTGGATTGTCCGATGAAGCTGCCTCGCCGCGCGCTGGCCGCGCTGCTGCTGCCGGCGCCGGCCTTGGCGCAAGGGGCTTCGCCGAAGGTTGTCGTCATCGGCGGCGGCTTCGGTGGCGCGTCCGCCGCCCGCGCGCTGAAGCGCGAAGGGCTGGGCGTGACGCTGGTGGAGCGCAACGCCACCTATACCGCCTGTCCCTTCAGCAACGCCGTCATCGCCGGTCTGCGGCCGATGGAGGGCCAATCCTTCGGCTATGCCGCGATCCGCGCGGATGGCATCGATGTGATCCACCAGGATGCGACGGGGGTGGACGCCACGGCGCGGCGCGTGGCGCTGGCCGATGGCACCCAGCTTGCCTATGACCGGCTGCTGCTCTCGCCCGGCATCGCCCTGCGCTTTGATGCGCTGCCGGGCTACACGGAAGCCGCCGCCGCCACGCTACCCCATGCCTGGCAGGCCGGCGCGCAAACGCTGCTGCTGCGCGACCAGCTTTCGGCGATGGCGGATGGTGGCACGGTGGTGATGGTGATCCCCGCCAACCCCTATCGCTGCCCGCCCGGGCCTTACGAGCGCGCCAGCCTGATCGCGCATTACTTGAAGACGCAAAAGCCACGCTCGAAGTTGATCGTGCTCGATGCGAAGGATGTGTTCAGCAAGCAGCGGCTGTTCGAGGCCGCCTGGGCGGCGCTCTATCCCGGGCTGCTGGAGTATGTGCCGCTATCCGCCGGCGGGCGGGTGACGGCGGTGGAGGCTGCGGCGCGGGAGGTGGTGACGGATTTCGGCGCCCATCGCGGCGCCGTGGTGAACATCATCCCGCCGCAGCGCGCCGGTGCCATCGCGGTCGCCGCCGGTGTCACGGATCGCAGCGGCTGGTGCCCGATCGACCCCGCGAGTTTCGAAAGCCGCCTCGTGCCGGGCATCCACGTCATCGGCGATGCCGCCATTGCCGGCGCCATGCCGAAATCCGCCTTCGCCGCGAATGCCCAGGCGCGCGTTGCCGCCGTGGCGATGGCGGGGCTGCTGCGAGGGGAGGCGGTGGTGGCGCCGAAGCTGCTGAACACCTGCTATTCCCTGGTGGCGCCCGGCTACGGGATTTCCGTCGCTGGCGTCTATCAGCCCGCCAATGGCCTGCTGACGGACATTCCCGGCGCCGGCGGGACCAGCCCGCTGGTAGCACCTGCTGCGGTGCGGGAGGCGGAGGCGCGCTACGCCGAGGACTGGTTCGAGACGATCACCGGGGATGCCTTTGGGTAGGGTGGGTGCCGGGAACCGCGCGCCTTGGAACCCTCGCCCCCCGCAGGGGGGAGAGGGCAGGGTGAGGGGGGGAGCGCGGCGTGGTGATCACGGTCTGCGGCCGGCAATTCCCCCTCACCCAACCCTCTCCCCCTTCGGGGGCGAGGGCTTGTTCGGAGTGGCGGTATTGGCCGCCCTCCTCCTCGCCGCCCCGGCCACCGCGCAACCCCTTCGGCCCTACACCGTGGTGGACGACGCCATCCCCGTCCCGCTGGCCACCGCCCCCGGCGATGCTGCGCGCGGGCGGGCCATCGTGCTGGACCGCACGCGCGGGCTCTGCCTGCTCTGCCATTCCGGCCCCTTCCCGGAGGAACGCTTCCAGGGAAACCTGGCGCCGAGCCTGGCCGGCGCAGGCAGCCGCTGGTCCATCGGGCAGTTGCGGCTGCGCCTGGTGGAAGGGAAGCGCTTGAACCCGGACAGCATCATGCCTTCCTACTACCGGATCGAGGGGCTGCACCGCGTCGCCCCCACGCAGCGGGATCGCCCCCTGCTGACGGCGGAGGAGATCGAGGATTTGCTGGCCTTCCTGACCACGCCGCGAGAGGAGCCCGCGCGATGATTGCGCCGACCCGCCGCCTGTTCCTCGCCGCCCCCGCGCTGCTGCTGGCCCCGCGTGGCGCCGGCGCGACGCCGCAGGCGATGGCGGAAGCCGTGCTCGCCTTCACGCGGGGCGGCATTGTCACGCCGGGGCGCGTCGCGCTCGATGTCTCGCCGCTGGTGGAGAACGGCAACACGGTGCCGCTTTCCGTCATCGTGGACAGCCCGATGACGGCAGCGGACCATGTGCGCGCCATCGCCGTCTTCAACGAACGTAACCCGCAGCCGCATGTCATCACGGTGGCGATCGGGCCGCGTGCCGGGCGGGCGCTGCTGGCCACGCATATCCGGCTTGCCACCTCGCAGATCCTGCTCGCCGTCGCCGAGACCTCCGATGGTCGCTTCTGGTCCGATAGCGCGCAGGTGGTGGTGACGCTCGCCGCCTGTATCGAAGGCTGAGGGAGGCATCGCATGGCCCGGGTCCTGATCAACGTGCCGCGCAGTGCGCAGCGGGGCGATGTCATCACCATCCGCACGCTGATCCAGCATGCGATGGAAACCGGCTATCGCCCCGGCGCGGATGGCGTGGTGCTGCCGCGCGACATCATCCGCCGCTTCACCTGCACCTATGACGGGGCGGTGGTGTTCTCGGCGGAATTGTCGCCGGCCATCGCCGCCAATCCCTTCCTGTCCTTCACCACTACCGCCACGGCCAGCGGTCCGGTCGTGCTGCGCTGGGTCGGCGACAATGGCTTCGACCAGACGGAGACGCGGGAGATCGAGGTTACGTGAAAGCGCGCCTGCTGCTGCTGTTGCTGCTGGCATCGCCCACCGCCGCGCAGGATCGCCGTTCCGGCTTCGCGGAGATGGCGCGGGAGACGCAGGCGATGCAGCGCGACGACATGCAGAACCCCGGCATGCTCTGGGCCGCGGAGGGGGAGGCGCTGTGGCATCGTCCTGCCGGTGCCGCCGGCCAATCCTGCGCCTCCTGCCATGGCGATGCGACGCGATCCATGGCGGGCGTCGCCGCGCGCTACCCTGCGTGGGATGAGGCGCGGGCCGCGCCGATCGACCTCGCCGGCCGCATCCTGCAATGCCGGGAGGAACGCCAGGGCGCGCCGCCGCTGGCGCGGGAAAGCCAAGGCCTGCTGGCGCTGTCGGCCTATGTCGGGCAGCAATCCCGCGGGCTGCCCATCGCGCCGCCCGCCGATCCGCGCCTGACGCCGGCGGTGGAGCGGGGGCGTGCGCTGTATGAGGCGCGGCGCGGGCAGCTCGACCTCTCCTGCGCGCAATGCCATGACGAGAATGCGGGCAGGCGGCTCGCGGGCAGCCTGATCCCGCAGGCGCATCCCACGGGCTATCCGCTGTATCGCCTGGAATGGCAGGCGCTGGGGTCCCTGCAACGCCGGCTGCGCGGCTGCATGACCGGCGTGCGGAGCGAGCCCTTCGCCTATGGCGCGCCGGAATACACCGAGATCGAGCTGTTCCTGATGCGGCGCGCCGCGGGGATGGCGATGGAGACGCCGGCCGTCAGGCCGTAGGGAAAGCCAACCGTCAGGCCGTAGGGAAAGCCAACCGTCAGGCCTTCGTTTCCGCCATCAACCGCGCCCGCAATTCGCGCCGCAGCACCTTGCCCATGCTGTTGCGCGGCAGGCTCTCGACGAAGCGGATCTCCTTCGGCGCCTTGTAGCGGGACAGCTTCTCCCGGCACAGCGCGGTCAGGGTCTCGGCATCGACATTCATCCCTGTCCGCAGCACGACGAAGGCCGTCACCGCCTCCCCGAAATAGGGGTGAGGCGCACCGGTCACGCCGCATTCGGCGACGGCGGGATGGGCGAGGATCACTTCCTCCACTTCGCGCGGATAGATGTTCTCCCCGCCCGAGATCACCATGTCGTTCTTGCGATCCACAAGATAGACGAAGCCTTCCTCATCCTGCCGTGCCAGGTCCCCGGTGACGAACCAGTCGCCCCGCGTGCCCGCCGCGGTCGCGTCCGGCAGGTTGAGGTAGCCCGAGAACATGTAGGGCGAGGACACCCACAATTCGCCGACCTCGCCGCGCGCCACCTCAGAGCCATCGGGCGCGCAGATCATCACCTGCGTCGCCGGATAGGGCAGGCCGACGCAGGCCTGTTTCCGCAATTGATCCTTCGGGCCGAGCGAGGTGGCGATGGAGGTTTCCGTGGTGCCGTAGCGCTCGAACAGCTTGCCCTCGCCGAAATAGGCGACGATGCGTTCCTTGGTGGCCTGCGGCAGCGGCGCGGTGCCGGAAATCGCCGCCTTCATCGACCGCATGTCCCACTGCGCCCGCTTCGCCTCCGGCAGCGCGAAAAGGGCGGCGAAATGCGCTGGCACGATATAGGCGCTGGTGGCCTGGAAGCTGGCGATGGTGCCCATCAGGCTTTCGATGTCGAAGCGCGGCAGGATCTCCACCTGGCCGCCGAACCAGATCGGCGTCAGCACCATCAGGAAGCCGGCGCCGTGGAACATCGGGGTCGTCGCGACGGCGCGATCCTCATGCGTGTAGCAGCGATGTTCGCCGGCCATCGCATAGCCCGACAGCACGCGGCCGCGATGCGCGAGCTGCACACCCTTCGGCCGCCCCGTGGCGCCGGAGGTATAGGGGACGGAGAAGATGTCGTGTTCCGTCACCTCCACCGGGCAGGGGGTGCTGGCGGCATCGGCGAGCAGCGACTCATAGGCCGGGCCGATGACGATGAAGCGGGTGAGGCTGGGCGGCGCGCTGGCGCGGGCCAGGGCCTCCAGGGCCGGGGAGACGAACATCACCCGCGCGCCGCTATCCTCGCAGATGAAGCGGATTTCGGGGCCGGCGGCGGCGGGGCCAATCGTGGCGGCGGCGACGCCGGCTTCCGCCATGCCGCAGACGATTTCCATGTATTCGAGGCAGTTGGCGGAAAACACCACGGCGCGTTCCCCGTGCCGCAGGCCGAGCCCGGCATGCACCAGGTTCGCCACCCGGCTGATGCGCTCCACCAGCCGCGCATAGGTCAGTGACCGGCCGCTTTCGCGCATCGCGACCTTGTCGGGGGAACGGCCGGCGGAAGCGCGGATGCCGTCGGAGATGAGCATGTGGCGCGCGGCGCCGCGGCGGATGAAATCGGACATGGCGCGGAGGATCGGGGCCGCGTGGTGCGGGTGTCAATCCGTCGCTGGGCAACCGCTTGACACGTCGCGTGCTCTGGCGCGCGATAGTGTCCATGGCAAGACCCCACATCGAATGGATCCAGGCGCAGGCCCTGCCGTGGCAGCGGGATGCGATCGCGGCGCGCGAAGGCGCAGATGCGAAAATTCTCTCACTGGATGCGGAGACTGGCGGCGTCTCCTGCATCCTCCGCTATCCCGCGGGCTATGCGCGCGGCGCGGAGTTCCTTGCGGCGGATGAGGAATTCTGGGTGCTCGACGGCGCCATCACCCTCGATGGTGTCGAATACGGCCAGCACACCTACGCGCATCTGCCGAAGGACATGCCGCGCAGTGGCTTCGCCAGCGCGCAAGGCGCGGTGGTGCTGACCTTTTTTTCCGTGGCGCCGGTGGCGACGCCGGGCGGGCAGGGGCGCGCCTTCAACGAGGCCCGCCTCGTGCGGCGGATTGCGGCGGCGGATAATGTATGGGACGGCGATTTCGCGGCGATGGGCCTGCAATCCATGGCCAGCACGGCGCGGATGCGGACCTTGAAGAAGGACCCCGAGACAGGGGAGATCACCTACCTCACCGCCACCATCGCCTTCCGCCAGGGGGAGCGCAGCGAGCGGCATCCGGTGGTGCAGGAGTTCTTCCTGCTCTCCGGCGAATTGGCGGGCGACCTCGGCGTGATGCATTCCGGCGCCTATTGCTGGCGGCCGCCGATGTTCAAGCACGCGCCCTACGGGTCCTGGACCGGCACGCTGCTGCTGTTCCGATCCGTCGGCGGGCCGCAGACCACGGATTGGGAAGACCCGGACCAGCCCTTCTCCTGGAAGCCCGGCCACAAGCCCGTGCTGCCGCCGGACCTCGCGCCGCTGATGGCGGAGCCCTGGCCGAAGCCGCAGCGGTACTGACGCAACGCTTCGATTGACTGGGATGCAAGTGGGACGTTAGTTTTGTCCGGACATATGCGCTGGCCCTCGGGCCGAGGAGGATCCATGCCCAGCCCTCGCCGACTGCTCCTCGCCACCGCCGCTCTGGCGGCCGCCTTCGGGCTGATGCCGCAGCAGGCGGTGGCGCAGGATCGTACCATGGTCATGGCCATGACAACGACGCCGCGCGGCTTCGATCCGGACATCTGGGTGCCCGGCCAGATCGAATCCTCGGTGAATGTCTATGAGGGGCTGACGCGCTATGCGACGCGTCCCGGCCCGAATGGCAGGCCGGAGGTCGATCCCGGCCGCGTCGAGCCGCATCTGGCGGAAAGCTGGACCGTTTCGCCCGACGGGAAGGAATATGTGTTTCGCATTCGCCCCGGCATGCGCAGCCCCTTCGGGAATGAGCTGATCGCGGAGGATGTGGTCTGGACCTTCCAGAAATCCATCTCGCAGCGCCGCACCGGCCTGTTCATGCGCGATGTCGCGCTGATCCAGGAGGTGGAGGCGTTGTCCCGCTTCGAGGTACGGTTCCGCCTGCGGGAAGCGAACCGCATCTTCCTCGGGCTGCTGACGCTGCACCTGCCCGCGCTGTTCGACAGCACGGAAGCGAAGAAGCACGCGACGCCGGAAGACCCCTTCGCCGCGCGCTGGCTCTCCACCAATACGGCGGGCTACGGCCCCTATCACGTGGAAAGCCTGACGGCGGGGCAGCAGGCGATCTTCGTGCTCAACCGCGGGTACCAGTTCGAACGCCCGTTCTACAGCCGCATCGTCTGGCGCGAGGTGCCGTCCCCCGCCACACGCGTCGCGCTGGTGCGGACGGGCCAGGTGCAATACGCCGAACAGATCCCCCTCCAGCAGATCGCCGACCTCCGGCGGGACCGCAATGTGCGGGTGGAAAGTGTGGCCGCGCCGGGCAGCGCCACCGTGCGCATGAACCCGCGCATCGCCCCCTTCACCGATGTGCGCGTCCGCCAAGCCGTGGCCTACGCCACGGATTACCGCGCGATCGGGGAGGCGGTGTTCCTCGGCCTCGGCACGCGCAGCCGTTCGATGCTGAACCCACCGATCCCCGGCTCCATCGACGCCTACACCTATGAGACGGACTACGACCGTGCCCGTGCGCTGCTGACGGAAGCGGGGCATCCGAACGGGCTCGACATCACGCTGGAATACAGCACGAACTGGTGGTGGGAGGAGCCTCTCGCGCTCCAGATGCAGGCGAGCCTGGCGCGGGCCGGCATCCGCGTGACGCCGCGCCGCATCCCGGCTACGGAGATGACATCGCGCCGCGCCATCAATGTGTGGACGCTGCCGATGATGACGCATCTGACGTCCTCCTTCGTGCCGGACCCCTCCTACAACATGTTCCTCACCGCGCATGGCCGTGGCGGGTCGAACGTGAACGCCAACAGCAATGACGAGCTGGACCGGCTGATCGATGCCTCGGTCAGCGAGCGCGACGATGCGCGCTGGCTCGAGATCGTGGCGCAGGCGCAGCGCAGCCAGGCGGAAAGCGCCACCTTCATCGAGACCTTCCTGCCGGGGACGCATGAGGTTTTCGTGAACTGCATGGAGGGCTTCATGTGGCGCCCGCATAACCGCCTGGTCTGGAAGGACCTGGCTTGCCGCCGATAGCGCGTCCCACCCCGTGAGCGTTTCGCGCTTCCTGCTGCGGCGTCTGCTCGTCGCGGCCCCCGTCGCCTTCGGCATCCTGTTCGTCACCTTCATGCTGGTCCGCATCGGGGACCAGGACCCGGTTGCAATGCTGGCCGGGCCGATGGCGGATGCCGGCATGCTGGCCCGCATCCGCGCCGAGCTGATGCTGGACCAGCCGGTGCTGACGCAGTTCTGGGCCTATCTCGGCCGGCTGGTGCACGGCGATCTCGGCATCTCCTGGCAAGGGAGCGCGCCGGTGACGCATGAGATCGCGGCGCATCTGCCGGCGACGCTGGAACTCGTCACCCTCGCCGTCGGGCTCGGCACGCTGATCGGCGTGCCGATGGGCCTGCATGCGGCGGAACGGCCGAATGGGTGGTTCGACCAGCTGTCCCGCTTCGGCTCGCTGTTCGGGTTCTCGCTGCCGACCTACTGGCTCGGCCTGATGGCGATCTTCATCTTTTTCTTCCTGCTGGGCTGGGCGCCGGCACCGATGGGGCGCATCTCGATGATGGCGACGGCGCCGCCGACGGTGACCGGCTCCATGCTGATCGATAGCCTGATCGCCGGCGATGGGGAGGCCGCGTGGTCCGCCGCGGCGCAGCTCGTGCTGCCGGTCTGCTGCTTCTCCATCGTGGCGACAGCGCCCATCGTCAAGCACACCCGTGCCATCGCGATCGAGGTGATGGGGTCCGACTATATCCGCTACGCCCGCGCCTGCGGCTTTCCCCGCGGCGTGATCCGCGGCATCGCCATGCGGGCGGCGCTGGTGCCGGTGATCACCTTCGTGGGCACCGAGTTCACCTCCCTGCTCGCGGCGGCGAGCCTGATCGAATTCGTGTTTTCCTGGGGCGGGCTTGGCCATTGGGGCTTGAACGCCATCCTGCTCGGCGATTTCGCGGCGGTGCAAGGCTATGTGCTGACGCTCGCCATCATCTCCGTCTTTGTCTTCGCCTTCGTCGACCTCGCGGTGCTGCTGCTGGAACCCCGCGCGCAGGCCCGGGCATGAGCGTGAGCATCGCACGGCCGACACTGTGGGACCGCGTGATCGGCATCGTGCGGCGCAGCCCGACCTTTGCCATCGGCTTCGGCATCATCATGGTCTTCGCCATTCTGGGCGTGACGGCGGAGTTGATAGCGCCGCTGCCGCCGACGCTGTCCTTCCCCTATGACACGCTGAAGCCGCCGGGCAGCGGCCAGTTCATTCTCGGCACCGATGGCAATGGGATGGATGTGCTGTCCCGCGTCATCCACGGCGCACGCTACGCCTTCGGTATCGCGCTGCCGGCCGGCGCCATCATGGCGGCGGTGGGCATCCCGCTCGGGCTGATCGCGGGCTGGCGCGGTGGCTGGGTGGATGAGGTGCTGCTGCGCGTGCTCGATGTGCTGCGCGCCTTCCCGACCATCATCCTGGCCCTCGCCATCGTCGCGGCGACCGGCCAGGGGTTCATCAATGTGATCCTGGTGGTGGGGTTCCTGGACAGCCCGATCTTCGCGCGCATCGTGCGGGCCGAGGTGCTGGCGCTGCGCAACGCGACCTTCGTGCGCGCGGCGGTCGCGGCTGGCAATCCGGAATGGCGCGTGCTGCTCGTGCACATCCTGCCCAACGCCATCCTCGGGGCCACGGCGCAATTGCCGCTGCGCATGGCCTGGGCCGTGCGGATTTCCGCCACCCTCGCCTTCATCGGCATCGGCGTGCAGGCGCCGGCGCCGGAATGGGGTGCCATGATCCGGCAGGGTGCGGAGTACGTGATCTCCGGCGAATGGTGGGTGGCACTGTTCCCGGGCCTGGCGCTGATTGCGATGGTGCTGGGGCTGAACCTGGCGGGGGACGGGCTTTCCGACCTGCTCGACCCCAAGCGTCGGGCGACCGGCAAGTGAGCCTGCTCGACGTCGAGGACCTGCACGTCGAATTCGCGGCGCGCGGATTGGACAATCGCGTGCGCATCGCCCAGGCGCTGAACGGCGTGTCCTTCACCGTCGATGCCGGGGAGATCGTGGGCCTGGTGGGGGAAACGGGGGCCGGAAAATCGCTGACCGCGCTGGCGGCGATGGGCCTGCTGCGGTCCCCGGCGCGCATTCCGCGCGGGCGCATCCGGTTTGAGGGCACCGATATCATCGGCATGCCGGACGCCGCCCTGCAGCGCATCCGCGGGCGGCGGATGACGATGATCGTGCAGTCGCCGCTGACCTCGCTCGACCCGCTGAAGCGGGTGGGGGACCAGTTGGTCCGCATGCAGCGCGTGCACGGCACCGCCAGCCGGGCGGAAGCGCGGGACCGTGCGGAGGCGACGCTCGCCGCCGTGCGGATTCCCGACCCGAAGCGGCGCATGCAGGCCTGGCCGCATGAGCTTTCCGGCGGCATGGCGCAGCGCGTGCTGATCGCGATGGCGCTGGTGAACGACCCCGCGATGGTGATCGCCGATGAGCCAACCACGGGCCTCGATGTAACCGTGCAGGCGCAGGTGCTGGACACGCTGCGGGACCTGGTTGCGGCGCGCAACCTGGGTGCATTGATCATCACGCATGACCTCGGCGTGGTCGCGCATTACTGCCAGCGCGTCGCCGTGATGTTCGCTGGCCGGATCGTGGAAGATGGGCCGGTGCGCGAGGTTTTCGCCCGCCCCGCGCATCCCTACACCCAGGCGCTGATCGCGAGCACGCCGGGGCGCATCGCGCAGCTCGGCTACACCGTCACCGGCGGCACGCCGCCCGATCTCTACAATCTGCCGCAGGGTTGCCTGTATCGGGACCGCTGCCCGCGCGCGACCAGGGCCTGCCTGGCCGCACCGCCGCGCGTCATGGTGGATGGGGCGCATGGCGCCGCCTGCCACTATGCGGGGGAGGCGGCATGAGCGCGCCGATCCTCGATGTGCGGCACCTCGTCCACCAATTCCCGGGTGGGGTGAATGCCGTCAACGATGTCTCCTTCACCATTGCGGCGGGGGAGACGCTGGGGCTGGTCGGTGAAAGCGGGTCCGGCAAATCCACCATCGGCCTGCTCGTCACGCGGCTGCTGGCGCCGACGGGCGGGGCCATCCTGTTCGAGGGCGCCGACATCACGCGCCTGCCGCCGGCGGCGCTGCGGCCGCTTCGGGCGCGGCTGCAGATCGTGTTCCAGGACCCCTGGGGCTCGCTCAATCCGCGCATGACCATCGGCCGGCTGCTGGAAGAACCACTGCTGCTGCACGGCCAGCTTTCCGGCGAGGCGCGCGCGGCCGAAGTGAAGCGCGTGGCGGACCGTGTGCAACTGCCCATCGCCTCCCTGGCGCGGTATCCGCACGAACTCTCGGGCGGGCAGTTGCAGCGCGTCTCCATCGCGCGCGCGATCGCCAATCGCCCGAAGCTCGTCGTTCTGGATGAGCCGACCTCCTCGCTCGATCTGTCCGTCCGCGCCGGTATCCTGCAACTGCTGCAGGAATTGCAGCGCGAGACGGGCGTGGCGATGCTGTTCATCAGCCATGATCTGGAGACGGTGCGCCTCGTCTCCCACCGCGTCATCGTGCTGTATCTCGGCCGTGTCGCCGAACATGCGAAGGCGGAGGCGCTGTTCGAGGCGCCAGCGCATCCCTATACGCAGACCTTGCTGTCCGCCCATCTGCCGCCGGACCCCAGCGTGGCCTTGCGGCGGCATGAGGTGGTGGGGGAAATACCCTCGCCCGTGAACCTGCCGCCGGGCTGCTATTTCGCCGGCCGCTGCCCCATCGCGTTGCCGGCCTGCGCCGCCGCGGCGCCGCCGATGCAGCCGATCGGCGCGGGGCATGATGCCGCCTGTTTCCGCATCGCGGATCGCACCAACCTGCTCGAAAGTCCTGGGGAATACCGATGACTGTCTTCGATCCCACCGCCACCCGCACCGGCTATGGCGCGATCGACATCGTGGTGAATGTCTTCACGCCGGAAGCCTTCGCCGAGGGCCGCATCCCGACCGACAGCAATTTTCGTGAGAAGGTCCGCACGAAATCCGAGGATCGTCGCGGCGTGTCGATCGAGGATTACCTCCGCAAGATGGACCGCGCCGGCATCGAGCGTTCCTTCCTGATCGCGGTGCGCTGCGGCGACCTGCGCGTGAAGGGCTCGATCGAGATCCCCTATGAATGGGTGCGCGACATCTGCGCGAAGTATCCGGACCGCTTCTCCGGTCTCGCCGGCATCGACCCCACGCGCGGCATCCGGCAGTTGAAGGAACTCGACGTCGCCATCAAGGAATACGGCTTCGTCGGCGCGCATCTCTATCCCCATTGGTTCGGGGAAGCGCCGGACAGCGCGATCTACTATCCCTACTACGCCCGCTGCGCGGAGCTTGAAGTACCGATCATGATGCAGGTCGGGCACTGCCTCGTGTACCAACAGGATCGGCGCCTGCCGACCGTCGGCCGGCCGATGACGCTCGACAAGGTGGCGATCCACTTCCCCGAACTGACGCTGATCGGCATCCATCTGGGCTATCCCTGGACGGATGAGATGATCTCCGTCTGCACCAAGCATCCCAACGTCTACATGGCCGGCGACGCCTATGCGCCGAAGCACTGGCCGCCGCAGGCCGTGCACTACGGCAACACCTATGGCCAGGACAAATTCCTGTTCGGCACGGACTGGGCGGTGATCGACCCGGAGCGCGCGATGAATGAGATGCTCGATCTGAACTACCGGCCGGAGCCGCTGAAGAAGATCCTGCGCAACAACGCGATCACCATCTTCAAGCTGAACGACACGCCGGCATGAACGCGCTGGCGGCTTCGCTCCGCGCCCTGCTCGGCGACGCGAATGTCGCGACGGATGCGGCGAGCCGCGCGCTCGCTGCATCCGACCTCTTCGAGTGGCCCGGCGCGGCGGAGGCCGCCATCGTCATCCGTCCCAGCACCACGGAAGATTGCGCGGCGGCGCTGCGCCTTGCAGCGCAGGCCGGCATGGCTGTCGTGCCGCGTGGCGCCGGGCTGTCCTACACCGCTGGCGTGGTGCCGAATGCGCCGGCGCTGGTCGTCGATACCGCGGGGATGAACGCGATCCGCATCGATGCGGAGAATCTGACGGCCATCGTCGGCGCGGGCACCACCTGGCAGCAACTGGCGGAAGCGCTGGCCCCGCTCGGGCTACGCTCGGCGCAGGGCTCCCCAATCTCGGGCGCGGTCACCACGGTGGGCGGCGTCGCGGCGCAGAACCTGCCGGGCAGCATGGATGGCATCCTCGGCCTCGCCGTCGTGCTCGCCGATGGCAGCGTGACGCGGACGGGGGCGCTGGCGTTGCAACAGGGGCCGCATTTCTGGCGGCATATGGGGCCGGACCTCACCGGCATCTTCCTCGGCGATTGCGGCGCCTTTGGCGTGAAGACCGAAATCGCGCTGCGTCTCGCCCCCGAACGGGAAGCGGCCTTCGCCTCCTTCGCCTTCGAGGAAGGCGGGCCGATGATGGGCGCGCTGGTCGATATCGTGCGCCGCGGCTTCGTCGCCCGCGCCTTGGCGATGGACCCCGTGCGCGGACGCAGCGCCACAAAGATCGAGGCCGGGGAGGCGCTGCGCACCGCGGCCGCCGTCGCCGCGCGGGCCGGTGGCGTGTTCCAGGCGATGCGCGATGTCGCGGGCCTCGCCCGCGCCAAGCTCGCGGAACCCGCCTGGTCGCTGCACCTGACGGCGGAGGGTGTCACCGTGCCGGCGGCGGAAGCCGGCATCGCCGCCGCGCGGGCACTGGCGCTGGCCGCGGGGGCCAAGGAAGTGGAAGCCGCGATCCCGCGTGCCCTGCGCGCGCGGCCCTATTCCATCCGTGGCTTCGTCGGTCCCGATGGCGAACGCTGGGTCCCCGTGCACGGCATGCTGCCGCTCGGCGCGGCGCAGGCCTGCCTCGGCGCGCTGGAAGCGCGGCTGCGGGACATGGCGCCGGAGCTTTCCAAGGCGGGCATCGCCGTCAGCCACATCGTCTCCTCGCTCGGCGCCTATGTGACGATCGAGCCGATGTTCTACTGGCAGGATGCGTTGGACCCCATCCATCTGCGCCACCTCAG
>CANJXD010000081.1 GCA_947478535.1 Acetobacteraceae bacterium | reverse complement strand
GGAGGGGCCGGAACGCGCGCCTGCGCGGCGGTTCCTCAGGCCCCTCCGCCAATCCCCCAAACATGGGTTCAAAGGGCCCGCTGGCCCTTTGCGGGGAGCGCGAGGGGCAGCGCCCCTCGCATCGCCCGCGCCACCACACGCCCGTCTAGCCCCGGAGGCACACGCGCCATGGATCGTATTCGCATTCGCGGGGGCCGGCCGCTCAACGGGTCCATCCCGATCGGCGGGGCCAAGAATGCCACGCTGCCCTTGATGGCGGCGGGGCTGCTCTCGGATGGCCCCCTGGTCCTGCAGAATGCGCCGGATCTCGCGGATATCGCGACGATGCGGCACCTGCTGACCCAGCATGGGCTGACCGTGGTGCATGACAAGACAGCGCGCACGCTGACCCTGTCGGGGGCCGCGAACAATCTTGAGGCGCCTTATGACCTGGTGCGCAAGATGCGCGCTTCCGTCCTCGTCCTGGGCCCGCTGGTCGCACGCTTCGGGGAGGCGCGGGTCTCGCTGCCCGGAGGGTGTGCCATCGGCACGCGGCCGGTCGATCTGCACATCAAGGGGCTGGAGCAGATGGGCGCCGTCTTCGATCTCGAAGGCGGCTACATGCATGCGAAGGCGCCCGGTGGATTGAAGGGCGCGCGCATCATCTTCCCGCAGGTCAGCGTCGGCGCGACGGAAAACCTGCTGATGGCCGCGACGCTCGCGGAGGGTGTGACGGAGCTGGTGAATGCGGCGCGGGAGCCCGAGATCGGTGACCTCGCCATGTGCCTGATGCGGATGGGCGCCCGGATCGAGGGCATCGGCACGGATCGCATCCTGGTGGAGGGGGTGAAGACACTCGGCTCCGCGACGCACCCGATCATCCCCGACCGCATCGAGGCCGGCACCTTCGCCTGCGCCGCCGCCATCACCGGCGGTTCGGTGCTGCTGGAAGGTGCGCGGATGGTCGATCTCGGCGCCGTGGTGCGGGTGATGCGGGAAGCCGGCGTCGATGTTGCGGAGGAGCTTGGTGGGCTGCGGGTGACGCGCCTCAATGGCCTGCGCGGCGCCGATGTGATGACGGAGCCTTTCCCCGGTTTCGCCACCGACATGCAGGCGCAGTTCATGGCCCTGATGTGCGTGGCGGAGGGAGCCTCGATGATCACGGAGACGATCTTCGAAAACCGCTTCATGCATGTGCCCGAACTCACGCGCATGGGGGCCCGCATCAAGTATCATGGCCAGAGCGCCATCGTGCGCGGCGTGCCGAAGCTGTCTGGCGCGCCGGTGATGGCGACCGACCTCCGCGCCTCCGTCAGCCTGGTGCTGGCCGGGCTGGCGGCGCAGGGGGAGACCATCGTCAACCGCGTCTATCACCTCGATCGCGGCTATGAGGCGGTGGAGCGGAAACTGGCCGCGGTCGGCGCGGATATCGAGCGGATATGAAATGTCCGGGATGGCGCCGCTTCCGGCACCATCCCGTCCTCGACGAAACTCAGCTCCGAAACATCGCCCCGCCATCGACATCGACGACAGTGCCGTTGACGTAGCCGCCGCGCGGGCCGGACAGGAACACGGCGAGGTCGCCGATTTCCTGCGGCTCGATCGGGCGGCCGAAGGGCAGGCCGGTCAGCGTCTCGGCCCAGCGGCTCTCATCGCCGAACTTCAGCTTCGCCGTGCTGCGCGCTTGGCTTTCCATGCGTTCCGTGCGCGTTGCCGCCGGGCTGATGCCGAACACCCTGACGCCCATCGCCTGCGTCGCGCCGCCGAGCGCCGTGGTGAAGGCGATCAGCGCGGCATTGCCGACGCCGCCGCAGATGTAGCCCATGCGCGGCGCGCGGCCGGCCATGCCGATGATGTTGCAGATCACCCCGGCGCGCTTCGCTTCCATGCCCGGCAGATAAAGCTGGCACAGATGGATATAGCCCATCACCTTCAGGTCCCAGGCCTGCTGCCAGCGCGCCATCGGGATATCCTGCAGCCGCCCGCCGGGGATGGCGCCGGCATTGTTCACCAGGATGTCGATGGCGGGCTGCGCGGCATGCAGGCGTTCGCGTTCCTCGGCGTTGGAGAGATCGGCGGCGACGGCCTCGACACGCACCTGCGCGGTACCGCGCAGGCGGTCCGCGGCGGCGGCCAGCGTCGCCGCATCACGGCCGACAAGGACGATATCGGCGCCTTCGCGGGCAAAGGATTCCGCGCAGGCGAAACCGATGCCCTTCGAGCTGCCGGTGATAAGAACGCGCTTGCCCGCCAGACCCATATCCATCGTCGTCGTCCCCCTGCGTGAAACCCCCCATGTAGGGCAGCTTCCCGCAAGGGGAAACGGGGGGCGGGATCAGATCTCCAGCTCGATCACGAAGGGGCCGTCCTGGGCAAAGCTCTGCCGCATCAGGTCGGCGCAGCCTTCCAGCGTCGTCGTCTTGGCGGCCGCGACGCCCATGCCGTTGGCAAGCTTCACCCAGTCGAGGTCAGGGTTGCCGAGGTCCAGCATGTCCATCGCCGTGCGGCCAGGATTGGCGCCGACGCCGCGGTATTCACCGAGCAGAATGGCGTATTTCCGGTTGGACAGGATGATGGTCGTGACCGGCAGCTTCTCCCGCGCCTGGGTCCACAGGCCCTGCAGCGTGTACATGCCGGACCCGTCGGCCTGCAGGTTGATGACGCGCCTTCCCGGGGCGCCGATCGCCGCCCCCGTCGCCAGCGGGATGCCGCAGCCGATGGCGCCGCCGGTGATGTGCAGCCAGTCATGCGCCGGTGCCGCGTGGCTGAACTTGTAGAAGCCGCGGCCGAAGGACACGCTCTCATCCGCCACCACGGCGTTGTCCGGCATCACGGCGGCGAGCGTCGTCGCCAGGCCTTCCGGCGTCGGCAGGCCGGTCGCGATGCCCGGGCGCGGGCCGGGATCGGGGATGGCGACGGCGGGGGCGCCAAGCTCATCGGCCAGGGCGGTGAGCGCGGCGACGGCGTCATCCTCGTAGCGCGTCAGCAGCAGGATGTCGGCGTCTTCGCGGTGGTGGCGGGACGGCTTGCCGGGATAGGCGAAGAAGCCGACCGGTGCCTTGCTGTTCACCAGGATGATGGTGCGATAGGGCGCCAGCGCCTCGATCGCCTGATCGACGGGATAGGGCACGCGTTCGAGCTGCATGCGCCCGCGCCCGCGCTGCACCTTGGAGTTCGTCATCTCCGCCAGCACCTTGGCGCCGGTCTTCTGGGAGATGCTCCAGGCCAGGGCCTGCGCTTCGGCGCTGAGTGCGAAGCCGCCGAGCAGGATCAGCACGTCGGAGCGTTCACGCAGCGCGCGCGCCGCGTCCTGCACCGCCTTCGGGTCGGCGCGGGTCCGCCCCGGCACGGGCAGCGCGGCGGCCGGGCCGTCCGGCGCCTCGTCCCAGCAGACGTCGGAGGGCAGGATCAGCGTCGCGATCTGGCCGGGGGAGGTGCGGGCGGCCTGCACGGCCACGGCCGCGTCCCGGCCGACATCGCTGGCCTTGGTCACGGTGCGCGTCCAGGCGGACACGCCGCGCGCCCAGCCCTCGGTATCCGCGGTGAGCTGGCTGTCGAAGGGGCGGTGGTAGGTCGCCTGGTCGCCGACGCAATTGACGATGGCGGACCGGCCGCGCCGGGCGTTGTGCAGGTTGGCCAGGCCATTCGCCAGGCCCGGGCCGCAATGCAGCAAGGTGGCGGCGGGCTTGCCGGTCATGCGGAAATAGCCGTCCGCCATGCCGGTGACCACGTTCTCCTGCAGGCCCAGCACGCAGCGCATGCCGGGGATGCGGTCCAGCGCGGCCACGAAATGCATCTCGCTGGTGCCGGGGTTGGCGAAGCAGGTGTCGACCCCCGCCCCCAACAGGGTGTGCACCAGGCTCTCAGCTCCGTTCACGCAAATCCCTCCCGCGCGTTGGCGGCGGAGGGTGCGACCGGCGACCGCCGGCTGCAAGGGGACCCGAGGTTGGTATCTTCGGCCAAATGCTCTCAGAACCGCCATCTATTTACATTTCTGTCATGTTCCAGCAGGTTTTCGTGATCGCCTCGGCCAATGCCGTCCGCCACACCGGTCGGGTCCGGGGTCATCGAACAAGGATCGTCACGCATGCCTCGCCTGGCCGTTGCCTTCTTCTGCTCGGGCTTCGGCGCCCTGCTCTGCCAGATCGTGTGGCAGCGGATGCTGGGCATCTTCGCGGGGTCGGACACGGTCTCAGCGGCGCTCGTGGTGGGGGCTTTCCTGGCCGGCCTCGGGCTCGGCTCCATCATCGGAGCGAAGCTGGCGGACCGGCTTTCGCCCTACCAGGCCATGCTGGGCTTCGCCTTGGCGGAAATTGGGGTGGCAGGCTTCGCGCTGCTGTCGAAGCTGTTCCTCTATGATTTCCTGGCCACTGAGTTGGCCGGAGTGGTCGATGCGCCGGCGGCGATCTTCGCGCTCTGCTTTGCCGGCCTGGTGGTGCCGACCACGCTGATGGGCGCCTCCCTGCCGCTGCTGGCGCGCGCCATCGCGACCAATCTGGAGAGCGTGGCCGCCCGCATCAGCACCCTCTACGGGCTCAATACGCTGGGGGCCGGGCTCGGGGCGCTGCTGGGAGGCTGGTTGCTGATCGGCAATCTCGGCTTCATCGGCGCATTGGTCCTGGCGGCGGGGCTGGATGTGCTGGCGGCGCTGCTGGCGCTGACATTGCTGCCTGGGCTCGACCGGACGCGGCCGACGCCGGTGGTGTCCAGCACCATGGGAAGCACCGCCACCAGCGGGGGGGAGCCCTTCGGCTCGCTGCGCCTGTGGTGCCTGCTGGTGTTCCTCTCGGGCTACGTGACCGTGGCGTTGGAGATCGTCTGGGTCCGGCTGCTCGGCCAGGTCGGGCAGTACCACGCCTATCTGTTTCCCACCGTGCTCGGCGTGTTCCTGCTGGCGGATGGGCTGGGGATGGCGGTCGCGGCGCGCATGGTCTCACGCCTCCGGGACCCGCGCCCGGCCTTCTTCGTCACCCAGGCCGGCGGCTTCGCCCTGGCGGCGGCGCTGATCCTGCTGCTGTTCTGGGCGCTGCCGCTGTGGCCGATCGCGGAGTTCGTCTCGGCCGATGTGCTCCGGCTGCGCGGCGGCGGGCTGGTGACATCGATGCTGATCACCCTGGTTGTGGTTGGCCCGCCCAGCTTCCTGATCGGGATGACCTTCCCCTTCGTGCAGCGCGCCGTGCAGCAGGACCTTGCCTCGGTGGGGGCGCGCGTCGGCTGGGTGCAGTTGGCGAACATCCTCGGCAATGCCGCGGGGTCCGTCGGCACGGGGATCGTCAGCTTCCACCTGCTCGGCACGGCGGGCACGCTGCAATTGCTGGCGGTGCTGTCGCTGCTGCTGATGGCGGGCTGGCTGTGGCGGGATGGGCGCGGGCGACGGCCTGAACTGGTGCTCGCCGGGGCCTGCGCGCTGGCGCTGGTGGCGATGCCGGGCAATGCGGCGCTGTGGTCCCGCCTGCATGCCGAACGCCCGGGGCAGGAGACCGCCTGGGCGGAGGACCGGTCCGGCGTCGCCTTCTTCCGCGATGATGGCGGCACGGCGGAGACACCGCGCGGCCCCTTCTTCATCCAGGGCTTCAGCCAGGGGCGCATCCCCTTCCTGCCGATCCACCAGTTCCTCGGTGCCGTGGGGCCGCTGATCCACCCCGATCCGCGCCAGGTGCTGTGCATCGGCATCGGCTCCGGCGGCACGCCCTGGGCCGCCGGCATCGCGCCAGCCACGCTGAGCATCCGGGCGATCGAGTTGGTCGGGCCGGTGCTGACGGCGCTGGAAAGCATCGGCGCGCGCTACCCCCAGGGCCCGATCGCGGAGTTGTTCCGCAACCCGCGCTGGGCGCTGGAATATGGCGATGGCCGGCGCGCGCTGTCGAAGGGGGAGCAACTGTATGACGTGATCCAGGCCGATGCGATCCTGCCGGAAAGCTCCCATTCCGGGCTGCTCTATTCCGCGGAGTTTCTGCAATCCGTGCGCCGGCGGCTGGCACCGGGCGGGATCTATGTGCAGTGGGCGCCATCGCAGCGAACCGTGGAAACCTTCACCGCCGTCTTCCCGCACACGCTGCTGCTGATGCCGTCTTCTGTCCTGGTCGGGTCCGACACGCCGATCCCCTATGACGCGGCAGCGCTGGCACGGCGCTTCGCAGCGCCGGAGGCCGCGGCGCATCTGGCGCGGGGCAACCGGGAATTCTCGGACTACACCGTGATGTTTTCCGCCACCGCGCTGGTCTGGTCACCGGGCACGCCGCGGCCGGAAGCATCGCTGACCGACGGCTTCCCGCGCGACGAATTCTACCTCAACAACACCGTCGCCGGCACCCAGCCGCTGCGCCGGCCGCAGGATGTGCTGGACCGCGCCGCGATGCGCTGACATCTGGCGACATCGGCACCGCCGCGTTAGGATTCCCGGCAAGACACGGGAGTGGCGCGCGATGCAGAAGGTTCTGGTGTTCGGCTTCATCTGCGGCGCGCTCGCCGTGATCGTGTTCCACCAGGGCACGGTCTATGTGGTGTACCACCAGTTCCCGCTGATCCAGGCCGTGACGGGCGCGGCGGATGCGTTCCGCGGCCAGTCGCACGGCTTCAACATGCGGGGCATCCCGCCACTCGGCATCCCGGCCGTGCTGTCACTGGCCTTCTGGGGTGGCATCTGGGGCATCGTGCTGGCGGCGCTGATCCGCTGGGCCCGCTTCCCGGACCTGATGGGCGGCTTCGCCATCGGCATGGTGGCAACCCTGGTGGGCTTCACCCTGGTCGCCCAGTCGAAGGGCCTGCCGATGTGGGCGGGCGGCAACACCATCACCATCTGGCGCGTCATCCTGCTGAACGGCGCCTGGGGCTGGGGCACGGCGCTGCTGCTGCGCCCCTTCTCCCTGCACGGGAACGACTGAGCCGCTACCCCCGCAGCCGCCCATCCGTCTCGGCCGCCGTCGGCATCGCGCTGGCCGCGCCGGGGCGGGTGCAGGCGATCGCCGCCGCCGCCGCCGCACGGCGCATGGCCGCCGCCATCGGCATACCGCGGTCGAGCCCAGCGGCGAGCACACCGCACCAGGTATCCCCGGCGCCGGTGGTGTCGACGGGCGTGACCGGGAAGGCCGGGGCGGAGAAGAAGCCCTCGGCCGTCGCGGCCTCGGCGCCTGCTGCGCCCAATGTCACCGCCACATCGATGCCGAGCGCCGCCCGCAGCGGCCCCGCGCCGGCCGTGGTGCCGAGGCGGGCGGCCAGCACCGCCGCCTCATGCTCATTCACCACCAGCAGATGCAGCGCCCGCAACGCCTCGGCCGGGAGGTCTCCGGGCGGGGCGAGGTTAAGGATGGCGCGTGCGCCTGCCTTGCGGGCGCGGTGGGTCAGCGCCGCGACCTCCGCTGGCGGGACTTCCATCTGCATCACCAGCACCGTGGCGGGGGTGAGCGCGGCCGCCTCCACCTGCCCTGCCAGGGCAAGGCGGTTGGCGCCCGGCGCCACAGCGATCTGGTTGCGCCCGGCCCGGTCCACGCAGATGGAGGCGCAGCCCGTGGCCTCCTCCACCGCCCGCAGGCGGCTGAGATCGACCCCGGCGCGGCGCATCGCGCTGGTCGCGACCTCAGCAAAACCATCACGGCCGACGCAGCCGGCGAAGGCGGTCACCGCGCCATCCAGCGCCGCAGCGACGGCCTGGTTCGCCCCTTTGCCGCCGGGCAGGGCGCGCACCCCCTCCCCCAGCACCGTCTCGCCGGGCGCGGGCAGGGACGGCACGGCGAAGACGAGGTCGGCATTGGCCGATCCGAAGACGAGCACGCTCATGGCGCGAACATGCCGAAACGGCGGGCGCGGGCGTAGAGTTCCCCGATCAGCGTATCGAAGGCGGGGGCGACGGCGCGGGCCGGGTTCATCCGGCCATGGGTCTGCGCCTCGCGGATGCCGGCGTGGCGCCAATGGCCGGTGCCGATCACGCCTTGCAGCATGCCCTGGGCGCGGTCGCAGGCCATGGCGACTTTCGCGGCCGGCGTCTCCCCTTCCTCGAACTCCTCCCACAGCCCGCGCAGCCGGGCGCCGAGATCGGGGGGCAGGGTGCCGAAGACGACATCGGCGGCCGCTTTTTCCCGCGCCGCCTGGGTCAGGATATGCGCCTCGTCATAGGCGAAGGTATCGCCGGCCTCGATCTCCACCAGGTCATGCGCCGTGATCATCGCAAGCACATGGCCGAGGTCGGGGGGGTTCTCCAACTCGCCATGCAGCAGCATCGCGACGAGGGCGACGTTCCAGCAATGCTCGGCCGAGTTCTCCTGCCGGTCGCCGCCATCGGGGCCACGGGTGCGGCCACGGCGCTCCACATGCTTCAGGCGGTCGGCCAGAGCGAGGAAGTCGAGCACGGCGGCGAGGCGGTCGGGCTGCAAGGCAAGGTCTCCTTTACCGGGGTGCCGTCCAGCGGCCGAGCAGGAAGCCGAACAGCACGGCGCCGCCGAGCAGGGCGACGATCTCCCCGAACAAGGCATGGCCCACCGGCAGGCCGATGGTCACCAGCAGCACGAGCAGCGCCACCTTCCACCAACGATGCAGCCAGCCCGGCGCGCCGCCTTTGCCGGCGGGCTTGCCCTTCGCGCGGACAGCGCGCCTGGAGGCGGTGTTAGACGCCACGCCCCAGCGTCTCCATGAGCTCCCGCCACTCGCGCTTGGAAAGGCCGGAACCGGCCTGGTCCACAGCCTCCCCGGCCAGCATGCGGCGGAGGATGCCGAGCATCTGGGCGGAGAAGGTGACCGCGCCGAGCCGGTAGTCCCGGAAGGCGCCAGCGGCCATCGGCACCCAGGCCTCCGCCGTCTGCATCATCGCCTCGGCATAGACGCGAATTTCGTATTGGGCATGGGCATCGGCGCGCAGCGACAGGAAGTGGAACAGGTTGTGGAGGTCGGTCTTCCAGTACCACTGGGTATAGGCGTTCAGCGTCAGGTTCATCCGCGCCAATTCGCGCGCCAGGCCGGACCGGTTGGGATCGACGGCGTTGCCCTGGTCATCCTCGTTCAGCATCTCGATGTAGTGGTCGTAGTTCCGTGTCGCATCGTCGCGCAGCAGGTCCAGCACGCGGGCGGCTTCCTCGCCCTCCAGCACATCCCCCCGCCCCTGGCGGTTGGCGGCGGATTGCGCGGCGAGCTGGGCGGGCTCGGGGATGTAGAATTCGCGGTCGAGGATCGAATAGCGGGCGCTGTATTCGTTCACATTCGCCGTGCGATGGCGGATCCACTGCCGGGCCACGAAGATCGGCAGCTTCACATGGTACTTGATCTCGCACATCTCGAAGGGGGTCGAGTGGCGATGGCGCATGAGGTAGCGGATCAGGCCGCGATCCTCATTCGCCGCGCGGGTGCCGCGGCCGTAGGACACGCGGGCGGCCTGCACGATGGCGGCATCGTCGCCCATGTAGTCGATGACGCGGACGAAGCCGTGGTCCAGCACCGGCATGGCCTGGAACAGCATGGCTTCCAGCGCCGGCACGGTGGGCCGGCGAGTCGCGGCGGTGCCCGCGCGCGCTGCCTCGATCTCCTGCTGCTGCTCCGGCGTCAGCGCCATTGGCCCGAGTCCCATCCTGAAAAGCGCCGCTGAATAACCCGAACACGGGGCGCGCGGCACCCCTCGTATTCGCCCCCGCGATGCCCTATATCGTGTGCCGTCAGCTTGCTGACTATGGCGATAAACACGATCTGGAATAAGCGTTGCGGACCCGGGGGCAGTGCCCGGCGCCTCCACCACCAGCCCAACCGGTGCAAATCCGGGCGGGCCGCCTGGGGGCGAAACAGGCTCGACGCGCGTAATAAAGGGGTCGCTTTTGCCCGGCATTGTACCGCCGTTATCGGGCTACTTCTCAAGTGCGAACGATAACAGCCGTGAGGCTGTCGCACTCGCTGCCTAACAGGTAAGCGCGGTTCGGGGGGCACCGGGCAACAGAAGCCCCCTACTTTCTTTCCCGCGAACAACTCCCAAGCGAAGGGGGTCACCCTTTCGCCCCACGCTGCAGGCTTCTATGGTCCGCGCCCGCGGGCTTCCATGGGTCCGGCGGCAAGCCGGCGGGAGGCCGGCGGAAGGATACCACCGATGAGCGATGATAGCCGCCAGGCGCAGGGCCTGATCCCCTACGAACGCTGGACCGATGAGGCGCTGCGCGAGGTCGTCGCACGTGCGCTGGACCTGGCGGCCACCAAGGGCCTGCCGGGCGAACACCACTACTACATCACCTTCCGCACGGATCACCCCGGCACCAAGGTGCCCGGCCATCTGAAGGCCAAGTATCCGCAGGAAATGACGGTGGTGCTGCAGCACCAGTTCGAGGCGCTGATCATCGACCGTGCCGCGCAGTATTTCTCCGTGCGGCTGTATTTCGGGGGCGTCGCCTCCACCCTCGTGGTGCCCTTCGGCGCGCTGACCGGATTCGCGGACCCGTCCGTGCAGTTCGGCCTGCGGTTCGAGCCGATCATGGAGCCCGCCGTCGCCAAAGGCCCGCGCGCCATCGCACCCGTGGAAGCGCCCGCCGCGGAGGTGGCCTCGGCTGAGCCACCACCTGCCGCAACCCCCTCCCCTGCCCCCAGCCCCGACGCCCCGGCGCAGGTGGTCAGCCTCGACGCCTTCCGCCGCCGCCCCGCGCGGGATTGATGCCGCCGGGGCGTCCCCACCGTTGGCGGGCGCCCCGGCCCGCGCTACCACGCGCCAGACCTCGCCGCGCCGGCCGATCCCTCGCCGGCGCCGCCCGCGGAGATAGACCGTGACCGCATCGCCCGACGCCCCCTCTCTCGCCACCTCCCGGCCGGAGAATTTCCGCTTCAGCACGATGTTTCCGCTTGGCGCCGATACGACGCCCTGGCGGAAGCTCGACATCGCCGGCGTCACCACCGCCGAATGCGATGGCCGCACCGTGCTGAAGGTGGCGCCCAAGGCGCTGGAGGAACTGGCTTTCCTCGCCTGCAAGGAGGTCTCCCACCTTCTCCGCCCCGGCCATCTCCAGCAACTCGCGAACATCCTGAAGGACCCCGAGGCCAGCCCGAATGACCGCTTCGTGGCGCTCGACCTGCTGAAGAACGCCAATATCGCCGCCGGCGGCGTGCTGCCGATGTGCCAGGACACCGGCACCGCCATCGTCTTCGGCAAGAAGGGCCAGCGCGTCTGGGTCGAGGGCGATGAGGAGGAGGCGCTGAGCTACGGCGTCCACCGCACCTATACCGAGACGAATCTGCGCTATTCCCAGATGGCGCCGCTGACGATGTGGGACGAGGTCAACACCGGCAACAACCTGCCGGTGGATTTCGCCATCATGGCAGCCCCCGGCGAACACCACGCCGATGAATTCAACCTGATGTTCGTGCTCAAGGGCGGCGGTTCCGCCAACAAGACCTTCCTGTTCCAGCAGACCCGGGCCGTGCTGTCGCATGACAAGCTGCTGAAGTTCCTGGAAGACAAGATCAAGACGCTCGGCACCAGCGCCTGCCCGCCCTATCACCTGTCGATCGTCATCGGCGGCACGAGCGCGGAGACGACGCTGAAGACGGTGAAGCTCGCCTCCACCAAGTGGCTCGACGCCCTGCCGACCGAAGGCAGCAAGGCCGGCCATGCCTTCCGTGACGTGGAGTTCGAGAAGGAAGTCCACAAGCTGACGCAGAACCTCGGCATCGGCGCGCAGTTCGGCGGCAAGTATTTCTGCCACGATGTCCGCGTGGTGCGCCTGCCGCGCCACGGGGCTTCGCTGCCCATCGGCATCGGCGTGTCGTGCTCCGCCGACCGGCAGATCAAGGCGAAGATCACGCCGCAGGGGGTGTTCCTCGAACAGCTGGAACATGACCCCGCGAAGTATCTGCCGGAGACGACGGATGACATCCTCGGCGGCAATGTCGTGCAGATCGACCTGAACCAGCCGATGAGCGCGATCAGGGCGGAACTGTCGAAGCACCCCGTGAAGACCCGGGTGAGCCTGACCGGCACGGTCGTCGTCGCCCGCGATATCGCGCATGCGAAGTTGCAGGAAAGGCTGGACCGGGGCGAGGGGCTGCCCGACTACCTGAAGAACCACCCGGTCTATTACGCCGGCCCGGCCAAGACCCCGCAGGGCTACGCCACCGGCAGCTTCGGCCCGACCACGGCCGGGCGGATGGACAGCTATGTCGAGGCCTTCCAGAAGGCCGGCGGGTCCCTGGTGATGCTGGCCAAGGGCAACCGCAGCAAGGCGGTGCTCAACGCCTGCAAGACCTATGGCGGCTTCTACCTCGGCTCCGTCGGCGGCCCGGCGGCAAGGCTGGCACAGGACTGCATCCGCAAGGTCGAGGTGCTGGAGTATCCGGAGCTCGGCATGGAAGCGGTGTGGAAGATCGAGGTCGAGGATTTCCCGGCGTTCATCGTCGTCGATGACAAGGGCAATGATTTCTACGAAGGGCTGGAATAGCCGTGCTGGAGATCCGCCCCAATTGCGAATGCTGCGGCCGGGACCTGCCGCCGCATTCGGATGAGGCGCTGATCTGTTCCTTCGAATGCACCTGGTGCCGGGACTGCGCGGCGACGCGCCTGCCCGGCGGGCTCTGCCCGAATTGCGGGGGGAACCTTGTCCCCCGCCCGATCCGGCCAGCGGGGAAGCTGGAACGCTTTCCTGCGTCCACCGCCCGGAAGCGCAGCAGCCTGGATTGCTGCGCGGGCGGCTGAAGCCTCCTCACCGCGGGCGGATATCCACCGCCAGCACTTCCTCATCCGCCCGCGCGGTATAGGCGAGCCCCGCCTGGCCGCCATGGACGGAGCGCACCAGGCCGACGCCGATGATCAGCGCATCATCCACCACCTGCTGCACCAGCCCGCGCAGTTGCCCAGCCCGCTGCGTGTCATCCAGAGTGCCACGGGCGCGCTGGATCAGCGCGTCGGTGGCCGGCGTGCCGAGCCCGGTGAAGTTCAGCGTGCCCAGCCCCGGCACGGTGCCGACGGAATGCAACTGGGAGCCGAGGAGGTAGGACGTCTCCCCGGTCAGGGACCCGAAGACGGTGACGAAAAGGCCGAAATCGCGGCGATTCCGGCGGGGCAGGAAGGTCGCCTGAGGCACCACCTCGACCGTCGTGCGGATGCCGATCCGGGTCCAGGCGGCAGCGATCGCCTGGCAGATGCGGGGCGTCCGGTTGGGGGAGCAGAACAGGTTCAGCCCGAAGCCCTGGGCGTAGCCGGCTTCCGCCAGCAGAGCACGCGCGGCGTTGATATCCTGCCCCGGCACGGCGCGATCCGGGATGGCGCCGAAGACGAAGGGCGGCACGGGCTGGTCCGTCGGGTCCGCGTAGCCTTCCATGATCTGCCGGGCGATCGCGTCCCGGTTCAGCGCCAGCGACATGGCGCGGCGGACGCGGACATCCTTCATCGGGTTCTGGCCATTGGCGTCCACCCCCGGCGCGTTGTCGCGCTCCACATCGGGATAGATGTTGACGGCGTAGATGGACGGGCTGGCGAACAGCGCCATCCGCCGGTCACCCGCGATGCGCCCAGTATCCTGCAAGGGCACGTTGTTGATGAAATCCACATCGCCCGCCAGCAGCGCCGCGACGCGGGCCGTGTCGTTCGGGATCGGTGTCATGGACACGCTCTCCCAGGCCGGGCGGGTGCCCCACCAGGCCTCGTTGCGGCGGAGCACGAGCGGCTGGTTGGTGGACCAGCTGCCGAGCCGGAACGGCCCGGTGCCGATCGCCGCCTGGCCGCTGTTGAATTCGGGGTTGCCGAGGCCCGCCACGGATTTCGGCACGATGAAGATCTGCGTCAGGTTGGTCGGCAGGATCGGCAGCGGGCCGTTGGTGCGGATGCGGAACACCCGCGCATCGACCACCTCCACCCCCGTCACGCCCGACAGGTAGATCGAATAGGGATTCGGATTGCCCGGCACATTCGGCACGCGGTGGAAGGAGGCCGCGACATCCTCCGCCGTCAGTGGGGTGCCATCGTGGAAGGTGACGCCGGGGCGAAGGGTGAATTCCCAGCTGGTGGCATCCACCACCCGCCAGGATTCCGCCAGGCCCGGGCGCAGCGCCATCTGCTCATCGCGGGCCACCAGGGTTTCGTAGATGTTCCGCAGCGCGCCGGTATTCGCCAGGTTCAGCAGCCAATGCGGATCGAGCGTGCTCGGTGGCGCCTGGAGGCCGATCCGCAGGGTCTGCGCGCCCGCCGGCAGGGCCGCAAGAAGGGAAAGCCCAAAGGCAAGACGCTTCACGAAACCCATGCGATCCCACTCCCGATCCGACACCGTCAGGTGAAACCTTGCCTTGCCCTGGCGGGCCGCAGCAAGCATGCCTTGGCGAAACGCGGCCCTTCCTGCCACCGCGCCGCTGGGATATGGCTGCGCGCAGTATCTGCCCTTTCCGGAACCCCACGCCGCATGTCCCGCCTCCACATCTCTTCCGGCAGCCGATTCGAGGATGAAGTCGGCTATTCGCGGGCCGTGGTGGAGGATGGCTGGATCTTCGTCTCCGGCACCACGGGGTATGACTACGCGACAATGGCGCTGGCCGAGGGGGTGGTCGCGCAATGCGACCAGGCCTTCCGCAACATCGCCGCCGCGCTGGCCCAGGCTGGTGCGGCGATGGCGGATATCGTCCGCGTCACCTTCATCCTGCCGGACCGCGCGGACTGGCCCGCCTGCTGGCCCACCGTGAAGACCTGGCTGGGCGAGGCGCGGCCCGCGGCCACGATGCTGGTGGCGGGCCTCCAGGCCCCCGAGATACGTATCGAGATCGAGGTGACGGCGCGCCTGCCCCGCCGCGAAGGGAACCAATAGCCATGCGCTTCGCCGTCGATCGGCTCGACCACCTGGTCATCACCTGCAAGGACGTGGAAACCAGCGCCGGCTGGTACCAGCGCGTGCTGGGGATGGAGCGGGAGGAATTCGGCGAACAGCGCCGCACCGCGCTGCGCTTCGGTGGGCAGAAAATCAACCTGCGCCCCCGCACGGCGACGCAGGACGCCTGGTTCTCCTCCGTGGTGGCGGAGCCAGGGACGCAGGACCTCTGCTTCATCGTCACCGTCTCGGCCGATGATGTGGTGGACCATCTGCGCAACTGCGGTGTCACGGTCGAACTCGGCCCGATCTCGAAGGCCGGCGCGCTGGGCCCGATCACCTCGGTCTATTGCCGGGACCCCGACGGCAACCTCATCGAGATCGCGACCTATGGGGATCGTTTTCCGGAATAGGCGCGCATGAGCGGGGACCGCCACCTCCGCAAACGGTCCTTCCGTCTGGCGGGGCACCGAACCTCCGTCGCGCTCGAGCCCGAATTCTGGGCGGCGATCGAAGCCCTGGCCGCGGCGCGCGGGGCGAGCCTCGCGGGGCTGGTGGCGGACGTGGATGCAGCGCGACCAGACCCGGCCCTGCCGCTGGCCAGCGCGCTGCGCGTCTTCGCGTTGCGCAACCGCGATTAGGTCCGCCGGTTCGCCGGCGCCTCGGCCGGCCACAAATGCCGGTGCCAGCGCCACAGCATCAGCGCGCAGCAGGTGAGGCCGAAGCCGGTATAGAGCGTGGCTGCTGCCGTGAAGCCGATGCGCTCGATCAGCGGGCCGGCGATCCACAG
>CANJXD010000080.1 GCA_947478535.1 Acetobacteraceae bacterium | reverse complement strand
GGTGAATGTGGATGGCCCCTTCGGCGCCGACACCATGTTTCATAAACCGGGCTACGATGCCTTCACCGTCATGCTGCATGACCAGGGGCATATCGCGGCCAAGATGGTGGCCGCCCATCGCACGGCGGGGCTGACCATCGGCGCGCCGGTGCTGTTCTCCTCCGTCGCGCATGGCAGCGGGCATGATATCGCGGGGCGTGGCCTGGCCGATCCGACCGCGATGATCGAGGCCGTCGCCCGCCTCTGCGGCAAGGGATAGCGGGCGATGGCGATCGACTTCCTGGGGCTCGAAGCCTTCCTGTCGATCGCTGAGCGCGGGTCCTTCCGCAAGGCCGCGGCCCACCTCAACCTGTCCCAGACCGGGCTGTCCCATCGCATGCGGAAGTTCGAGGAGGGGCTCGGCCTGAAGCTGCTGGCGCGCACGACCCGGCAGGTGACGCTGACCCCGGCTGGGCTCGACCTGGTCGCGCGCGCCCGCGCACCGGTGGAGGCGCTGAACACCGCGCTCGCCGCGCTGCGCGCAGGAGCTGGGCAGACGCCGCGCAGCGTCACCATTGGCTGCCTGCCGACCATCGCGGTGCATCACGTCCCGCGCCTGCTGGCGGATTTCTCCGCCGCCCACCCCGGCGTGACGGTGAAGCTGTTCGACAGCTCCGCCAGCGAGATCGCCGAGCATGTCGCGCGGGGGGAGGCGGAGCTCGGCATCACCATCGTCTCCGCCAATCGGTGGGACCTGGATATCGTGCCGCTGCTGACCGAGGCCTTCGTCCTCGCCTGCCCCGCCACGCACAGCTTCGCCGGCCGCCCGCACCTCACCTGGGCGGAGCTGGAAGGCCAGCCGCTGGTGCGGGTCGCGCCGCATACCGGCAACCGCGCCCTGCTGGATGAGGCCTTGGGCGCGCGGCGGGAGGCGATGGACTGGCGCTATGAGGTGCAGCACCTCGCCACCGCCATCAGCATGGTGGAAGCCGGCATCGCGCTGGCCGTGGTGCCTCGCCTGGCGGTGGATGCCGCCGGGGCGGCTGGCGTCGTCGCCGTGCCGCTGCGCGATCCTGCCGTGGTACGGCGCCTCGGCGTCGTCTCCCGCCGTGGCGTGCCGCTATCTCCGCCGGCCGAGGCGCTGCTGGCGCTGCTGCGCCAGCGGTTCCGGCCGGGACAGGCGCAAGGGGCGGCAACTGCTGGACGCATGAGAAAAACGGCTTAATCTCGCCGTTCTTTCCATTTGTCGCATAGGCCGAGGCGCGCCATATGGCGGCCAACCCGCACAGATATCCGAGGAAACGCATGGCCAAGACCGCACTCGTCGTCACCGCCCATCCCGGCGATTTCGTCTGGCGCGCCGGCGGCGCCATCGCACTGCACGCCCAGCGCGGCTGGCGGGTGAAGATCCTTTGCCTGTCCTTCGGCGAACGCGGCGAAAGCCAGTTCGCCTGGAAGGACCCCGCCGCGACGCTGGAATCCGTGAAGGCCGGCCGCAAGGCCGAGGCCGAGGCGGCGGCCGCCGTGCTGGGCGCTGAGATCGAGTTCATGGATGCCGGCGACTACCCGCTGATCACCACGCCCGCGATGATGGACCGCGCCATCGACATCTTCCGGGAATTGAATCCGGCCTGGGTCGCCACCCATTCGCTGAACGACCCCTACAACCTGGATCACCCGGAGGCGACGCGCTTCGCCCAGGCGGCGCGGATCGTGGCGCAGGCGATGGGCCACAAGCCCGGACCCGGCTACAGCTACAGCGCGCCACCGGTTTTCCTGTTCGAACCGCATCAGCCCGAGCAGTGCAACTTCCAGCCGAACGTCATCCTCAACATCGACGAGTCCTGGGAGAAGAAGCGGAAGGCCTTCGAATGCCTGCCGGCACAGAAGCACCTCTGGGCGTATTATGAGCGTGTGGCCCTGAACCGCGGCATGCAGGGCGGGCGCAATTCGGGCAAGGCGATGGTGTATGGGGAGGCGTATCAGCGCCTGTTCCCGTCGATCCTGGATGAGTTGGCATGATGCGGCCAATGCCGCGAAGGCAAGCGGCCGGAGGCCGCGCCCGCCGTCTGAGGGGCGTCTGCGCGCTGGTGCCGATGCCATCATGATGGATCTGGCGGAATGGGTCGGCCGCACGCGCGACGTGGCGGATGAGATATCCGCCCCTGCCGCGCGCCGCATGGCGGCGATGCTGGACCGCGCGCCGCCGGAACTCGCGCAGGGGTCGGCCGTGCCGTCCCATTGGCTCGCCATCCTGTTCGACGATGCCCAGCCGCAGTCGCGGCTCGGCGCGGATGGGCATCCGGAGAAGGGGGATTTCCTGCCCCCCGTGCCGTTGCCGCGCCGCATGCTGGCGGGTCGGCGGATGACGTATGTTTCCCCATTGCGGATCGGCGATGCGCTGGTGCGGCAGTCGCAGATCGCGGCCATCACGCCGAAGGAAGGCCGCACCGGCAAGCTCTGCTTCGTCACGGTCCGCCACACCAACACCGGCGGCGCCGGGGTGGTGGCGGTGGAGGAGCAGGATATCGCCTATCGCGAAGCCTCCCGCGCCGAGGCCGCGCCGGCCAAGCCGGAAGCGGCGGTGCCGAAGCCGGACGCGGCCTGGCGCATGCCGTTCCTGCCGGATGCGGTGCTGCTGTTCCGCTACTCCGCGCTCTGCTTCAACGGCCATCGCATCCACTACGATGCGGCCTATGCGCGTGACGTGGAAGGCTATCCCGGCCTGGTCGTGAATGGCGGGCTGACCACGACGATGCTGATGGAAGCGGCACTGAAGCAGGCCCCGGCGGGCGCCGAGTTCCGCACCGCCGATATCCGCACGCTCCGCCCGCTGACCTGCGGCCGCGCGGCCATGCTGTGCGGCACCGCGCCGGACGCGGACGGCAACAGCCTGCTCTGGGCGGAAGACGAGACCGGCGCCATGGCGCTGCGCATCCAGGCGAGGATTTCATAAGTGGCAGGCCCCCTCGCCGGATTGCGTGTCCTCGACCTGTCCTCCGTCGTCGTCGGCCCCGTCTGCACGGGCGTGCTGGCGGAACAGGGGGCGGAGGTCATCAAGCTCGAAAGCCCGGAAGGGGATCTGCTGCGAAAGCTCGGCGGCAAGGGGCGCACGCCGGGCATGGCGGGGAAGTTCCTCAACTTCAACCGCGGCAAGCGCTCGCTCTGCCTCGATCTCAAGCACCCCCGCGCCAAGGCCGTGCTGCGCCGCGTCGCGATGCGCTGCGACATCCTGGTGACCAACATCCGCCCCGATGCGCAGAAGCGCCTCGGCGTCGATGCCGCGACCATGGCGGAAGCCGCGCCGGCGCTGATCCATTGTTCCATCGTCGGCTTCGGCACCGATGGCCCTTATGCGGGAAAGCCGGCCTATGACACGGTGATCCAGGGCGTCTCCGGCGTCGCCGGCTGCTTCGAGGCGAGCACGGGGGAACCGCGCTACGTCCCGATGCTGGTCGCCGACCATGTCTGCGGCCTGATCGCCGCCCAGCAGATCGGCTTCGCGCTGTACCGGCGGGAAAAGACCGGGCGCGGCGAGAGCATCGAGATCCCGATGTTCGAGAACATGGCCGGCTTCGTGCTGCAGGAACATCTCGGCGCCATGTCCTTCCGCCCCGCCATCGGCGTGCCGGGGGATCAGCGCGTGCTGTCGCCGGAAGCGCGGCCCTTGAAGACGGCGGATGGCCATATCTGCGTCTCCGCCAATACGGATGGCCAGGCGCATGGCTTCTTCGACGCCATCGGCCGCCCGGAATTGAAGACCGATCCGCGGTTCGCCACCGTCACCGCCCGCACCGCGCATACGAAGGACTACTTCGCCCTGCGCGCCACCGCGCTGGTCGGCCGCCCCACCGCCGAATGGCTGGCGTTGTTCACGCAATTCGACGTGCCGGCCATGCCCTACAACACCATCGAGAGCCTGCTGACGGACCCGCACCTCCGCGCCACCGGCATGGTGCGGGAGGAGGAGCATCCGACCGAGGGCGCCACCTTCGCCATCGGCGCGCCCAACAAGCTGTCCGGCGGCATGGCGCCGCCGCTGGGTGGCGCGCCGCGCCTTGGCGCGGATGGGCGGGATGTGCTGGCCGCCGCCGGGCTCGACGCGGCGGAGATTGACGAACTGGTGCGCGAAGGCGCGCTCAAGCAACCGGGAGAGACGCCATGAAGGCCGAACTGCACCGCCGCCTGCTGCTTGTGGGGGGCGCCGCTGCGCTCGCCGCGCCGCGCCTCGCCATGGCGCAGGGCACGTGGCCGGACCGCCCCGTCCGCGTCGTCGTCCCCTTCACCCCGGGTGGCAGCACGGACATCCTGGCCCGTGCCCTCGCGGCCGAATTGCAGGAGGCCTTCGGCCAGCCCTTCGTGATCGAGAATCGCGGCGGCGCCGGCGGCACGGTGGGCTCCGAGGTCGTGGCCCGCGCGGCGCCGGATGGCTACACGATCATGATGGGGCATATCGGCACGCTGGCCGTGAACCCCTCGCTCTATCGCGGCCTCAGCTTTGATCCCGTCACCGCCTTCGCGCCGATCGGGCTGATGGCCATCGTGCCGAATGTGTTGGTGGTGAACGCCCGCAAGCTGCCAGTGAACAACGTGCAGGAACTGATCGCGCTGGCGAAGGCGCGACCCAATGCGCTGTCCTACGGCTCTGGCGGCAATGGCTCGGCCGCGCATACCGCCATGGTCGCCTTCAACCAGGCGACGGGCACGCAGATGGAGCACGTGCCCTATCGCGGCACCGGCCCGATGATGAACGACCTGCTCGCCGGCACCATCGACCTGACGCTGACCGGCGGCCCCGCCGCCCTGCCGGCCGCGCGCGCCGGGCTGGTGAGGGCGCTCGGCGTCTCCTCGCTGACCAGGCTGTCCTCCGCGCCCGATATCCCCACCATCGCCGAACAGGGCGTGACGGGCTTCGATGCGACGCAATGGTATGGGCTGGTCGCCCCCGCCGGCACGCCGCGCCCGATCATCGACCGCATCAATGCCGAGACGAAGCGCATCGTCACCGGCCCGAAACTGCGTCCGCGGCTGGAAGCGGAAGGCGCCGACGCCTCGCCCGGCACGCCGGAGGAATACCGGGACTTCATCGCCCGCGAGCGCACCCGCTGGGGCGAGTTGATCCGCGCCACCAACATGCGTCCGGACTGACAAGAACAACCAGGGAGGAACGAGACCATGTCCATCATCACCCGCCGCAACGCCGGCCTGCTCGCCACCGCCGCGCTGATCGGCCGCGCTGTCGCCCCTTCGGGCGCGCTCGCCCAGGGCGCGACCGCCGCCGCGCCACTGACGAATATCGGCTTCCACCGCTTCCGCATCGGCGGCTTCACCGGGACGACGCTGTTCGACGGCACGGCGCGGCAGCCGCTGGAAGGCTTCGTCGGCAATGCGACGGTGCCCGAGGTGCAGGCCGTGCTGGCCGAAAGCGGCCTGCCGACGGACCATTACCTCACGCCCTATACCGTGACCGTGGTCGATACCGGCCGCGCCCTGGTGATGTTCGATGCCGGGACGGGCGGCCAGCTTTCCCCCGCCGCCGGGCGCGTCGCCGCGAACATGGCGGCTGCCGGGCTCGACCCCGCACGCATCACCCATGTGGTGTTCACGCATTTCCACGGCGATCACATCACCGGCCTGACCACGGCGCAGAACCAGGCCGTGTTCCCGAATGCCGAGATCGTCGTCCCCGCTGGCGAATGGCGCTTCTGGAACGACACCGCGAATGAAGGCCCGGCGCCAGCGCGGCAGAAGCCGAACTTCGCGAACACCGCGCGGCGCTTCGGTCCCTATCAGGGCAAGGTGCGGCAGGTGCAGGACGGCCAGGAAGCCCTGCCGGGCATCCGCGCCGTGGCCTCCTTCGGCCATTCGCCGGGCCACACCTGCTGGCTCGTCACCGATGGCAACGCGCAGTTCATGGTGCTGGGCGATGTGACGCACCGGCCGGAGCTGTTCGCGCGCCGCCCCGACTTGCAGGTGATGTTCGACTTCGACCCGGTGGCCGCGGTGGCGACGCGCCGGCGCATCCTGGATCGCGTCGCGGCGGACCGCATCCATGTCAGCGGCTACCACTTCCCCTTCCCGGCGCATGGCCACATCGCCAGGGACGGCAACGGCTTCCGCTACCACGCCGCGGATTGGGCGGCGGGCTGACCATGATGCACCGTCGCCCCCTGCTCGGCGCCGCGCTGGCGCTGCCCGCTCTCACGGCCCAGGCCCAGGCCAGTTGGGCGCCGAGCCGGCCGATCCGCATGATCGTCCCCTTCGCCGCCGGTGGCGTCGCGGATCTCACGGCGCGGGCCGTCGCCGCCCGCATCGCGGAGCGTCTCGGCCAGCCCGTGGTGGTGGATAACCGCCCCGGCGCCGGCGGCATCGTCGCCGGCCAGCAATTGATGGGCGCGCCGGCGGATGGGCACACGCTGCTCGTCGCCTCCAACGGCACGGCGATCAGCCGCGGGCTGTTCCGCACGCTGCCCTTCGACCCGCTGCGGGATTTCGCGCCGGTCGTGTCCATGGGCGCCTTCCCGATCGCGGTGGTGAACGCGCCGGGCTCGCCGGATGCGGACATCGCCGCGCTGCTGGCGCGCCTGCGCGCCAATCCGGGCAAGCTGAACATCGGCACCATCAGTTCCGGCAGCACGCAGAACCTCTCGGCGGAGCTGTTCAAGATCCGCACGAATACGCGCTTCGAGACCATCGCCTTCCCCGGCACGCCGCAGCTCATCACCGCCATGCTGCGCGGAGACATCGATGGGGCCTTCGAGATCACCGGCCCCATCGCCGGCCAGGTGGCTTCCGGCGCCATCCGGGTGCTCGCCGTCACCTCCGCGACGCGGGCGCGGGGCATGCCGAATGTGCCGACGCTGACCGAAGCCGGCGTGCCGGATTACGACGTCGCCTCCTGGAACGCGCTTGTCGCCCGCGCGGGCACGCCGGCGGAGGCCATCGCCGCCATCAACCGCGCGGTGAATGAGGCGCTGGAGGCCGGCGACCTCCGCACCGCGCTGACGCAGGTGGGCGTGGACCCGCTCGGCGGCACCGTCGCGGCGATGGGCGCGCTGCTCGCGGCGGACACCGCGCGCTGGGCCGAAGTGATCGAGAAGGCAGGGATCGAACGCCAGTGACCGAGCGCGTGATTCCCACCTGCAAGGGGCCGGACCCGGATACACGCGCGCCGAAGCTGCGCTTGCCGCCGGGTGCGGTCGATTCGCATGGCCACGTCTTCGGCCCGGGCGCGGTGTTCCCTTATGCCGCGGACCGCGCCTATACGCCGCCCGATGCGCCCTATGAGGGGCTGGTCGCGCTGCACGCGACGCTCGGCGTCTCCCGCGCCGTCATCGTCCATGCCTCCTGCCACGGCAGCGACATGACGGTGACGCTGGATGGCATTGCCCGATCGAAGGGTGCGATGAAGGGTGTCGCCGTGGTCGATCCGGGCGTGACCGACGCCGAGTTAGCGCGTCTCGATGCCGGCGGCATTCGTGGCGTGCGCTTCAACTTCGTGAAGCATCTTGGCGGCATGCCGGACATGGCGTTCTTCCAGCGCGTGCTGGCGCAGGTGGAGCCGCTGGGCTGGCATGTCGTGCTGCATCTGGATGCGCAGGACATCGTCCCCCTTGCGCCGGTGATCTCCTCGATCCGCATCCCCTTCATCATCGACCATATGGGCCGCGTGAAGGCGAAGGATGGCGTCGGCCAGCCCGCCTTCCTGCAATTGCTGGAATTGATGAAGAACCCGCTGGCCTGGGTGAAAATCTGCGGCTCCGAGCGCGTCAGCAGCGCCGGCGCGCCCTTCACCGATGCCGTGCCCTTCGCCCAGGCGCTGCTGGCCGCCGCGCCGGACCGCTGCCTCTGGGGCACGGACTGGCCGCATCCGAACATCGCCGGCGACATGCCGAATGATGGGGATCTGGTGGACCTGCTCGGCGCCATGACGACCGACGAAGATCTGATCCGCCAAGTGACGGTGACGAACCCCGAACGCCTCTACTGGGCGCGCTGACCGGCACGCCCCGACCGGCACGCCCCCCTCGCGAGAGGGGGGCTCCAGGACTCAGCTCGGCTCGATCCCCGCCGCGCGGATCAGCGCCTGCCAGGTCGTGCTGTCCGCGGCGAGCTGGGCGGCGAATTGCGCTTCCGTCGTCGGCCGCGGCGTCAGCCCGCGCTTGGCGAAATCCGCCACGATCTCCGGCTCCGCCAGCACCTGGCGGATCACCGCGCCCAGGCGTTCGCGGATCGGCGCCGGGGTTGCCTTCGGCACCAGGATGCCGTCCCAGTTCAGCACCTCGAAATCCGCTAGCCCGGCCTCGATCATCGTGGGCACCGCCGGCAGTTCCGGCGCCCGCCCGCGGGTGCTGACGCCGAGTGCGCGGATCGTCCCCGCCTCGATGTGGCTCGTCACCGTGCCCATGGGCGAGAAGGAGAAATCATGCTCCGCCGCGACCAGGCCCAGCATCTGCGGCCCGCCGCCGCGATAGGGCACGGCGACCGTCTTCGTGCCGGCGATCTTGTCGAGCAGGATGCCGCAGAGATGGCCGGGGGACCCGACGCCGCCCGTGCCATAGGTGATGGTCTCCGGCCCGGCCTTCGCCGCCGCGATGAGGTCCGCCACGCTCCGGAAGGGCTTGGAAGCCGGGACCACCAGCACATTCGTCGCATTGAAGATCAGCGACAGCGGCGCGAGGTCGGCGATCGGGTCGAAGGGCATGGTCTTCAACAGGGCCGGGTTCACTGCCAGCGTGCCGATATTGGCGGAAACCAGCGTCGTGCCATCCGGCACGCTGCGCGCCGCGGCCTCCACCGCCAGGTTGCCGCCGGCGCCCGCGCGGTTGTCCACCACCACGGTCTGGCCGAGAAGTGCTGAAAGCCTGGGCTGGATGATGCGAACGGCGGCATCGGAGGCCCCACCCGGCGGGAAGCCGATCAGCAGCCGCACCGGCCGGTCCGGCGCCCACGGCGCCTGGGCGAGGGCGGGAGCGGCCAAGGGCGCGGCCGCGAACCCGGCGAGAAGGCCGCGCCGGCCGAGGGTGTTCCGGGTGGTCATGGGGTGTTCGGTCTCCAGACTCGGCGCGTGTATCACGCCCGTGTGATATCGGTTTGGTATGGCACAGCAAATGCCGTGCCGGGCGGCGCGTTCTGCCGGGGACGACATGACACAGCGCCATGTCGTCCCCGGCAGAGGCTCAGGCGCCGGCGGTAAAGCTGCCCGCTGGTGCGACCGGCCCGCCGATCCCCATGGAATCGAGCGCCCGGCGCACCGTGCCGTCCCGCTTCGCCTCCTCGATGAAGTCGCGCGCCCAGGCCAGGGCCAGCGGCCGGCCACGCGGCACGGCGATGGCGGTGCCCAGCGCATGGAAATGGCCTTCCACGATGCGCGCCCCGGGCAGGCGGGGCAGCAGGCTGTCCAGTGATTCGCGGCCGAGTGCCACGGCATCCGCCTCGCCGCGGCGCAGCCTTTCCACCATCTCATCCGCGCCCACGGTCATGGTGAAGGTTGCCAGAGGATGGGCGCGCTGCGCGGCGCGGATCGTCGTCGTATTGGCCACTCCCAGCACCCGCACCCCCGGCGCGTTCACCTGCTCCACCCGCGTCAGCGTGCTGCCGGCGGGGACGAGGTAGGTGCTGGTCGAAAGGTAGAAATCCGGCCCGAAGGCGAGCCGCGCCGCGCGCTCGGCATCGACCGGCATGAAGGACAGGTCCCAGGCCGGGTTGGGCCCCGCGCCAGCATTCGTCACCTCGCCGGAGGACGCCATCGGCAGCAGGGCCAGCGTCACGCCGAGGCGCTTTGCCGCTTCCTCCGCCAGCACCACCGTCACGCCCTTGGCGCTGCCATCGGGCTGGCGCATCGCCCAGAAGGCGGAAGCGACAGGACCGACGCCGATGCCGACCCGCAGAGCGCCGGTCGGCAGCAATTCCGCCCGCGTCGCGGCATCCACGCCCTGTGCCCGCGCGGGCATCGCGCCGAGCGCCAGCGTGGCGCCCAGCAGCATGCGTCTTTTCATGATTGTTCCCCCCCCTCGGTGGTTCTCAGCCCCGCCGGATGTTCAGCGGCAGGGTGATGCCCTTCTGGATGCCGGTCAGTCCACGGCGATACGCCGCATCGACGTAGTACTGGCCGAGCGGAATATAGGGCGTATCCGCCCACAGCGCCGCCTGGATGCGCCGCGCGATCGGCTTCTGCGCGTCGAGGTCGGCGGCTTCGAGCCATTCCTCCCGCAGCGTTTCCAGCGCCGGGCTCGTCGGCCAGCCGAACCAGGCCTGGCGGCCATGGGCGCGCAGCAATGGGTGCACGCCGGGATTGCCGAGATCGACGCCGCCGAACAGCACGATCAGCGCGTTCCAGCCGCCCTGCGCCGGGACGTTCTGGTTGGAGCGGCGTTGCAGCACCGTCGCCCAGTCGCTGGTCAGGCTCTCGGCGTTCAGACCGCTGCGCTTCATCACATCGACTAGCACCGAGGTCATCGCGTTGTTGTTGGTGACATCGGTGGGGTGCAGCACCGCCACGGGGGTGTTCGCGTAGCCCGCCGCGCGCAGCGCTTCCCGCGCGCGGTCGGTGCTGCGCGGCGCCGTCAGCACGCCCATCCCCTCGTCATTCGCGAGCGGGGAAGCGGTGGGGAAGGCGCCGATGCCATCGGACCAGAGCCGGCGATCCGTGCCCATGATGGCGGACATGAAGTCCGCCTGGTCGATCGAATGCAGCAGCGCCCGGCGCACGGCCGGATTGTCGAAGGGCGGGTGCAACTGGTTGAAGCGCAGATGCGCCACGATGCCGCCGGCATCGATGCGGTCCAGCACCACGTCGCGATGCCGCGCCAGCACGCCGCGCAAATCCGGCGCCACCTGTTCGTACATGTCGATCTCGCCGGCCTGCAGCGCCGCTGCGACGGTGCCGGGATCGGGGATCCAGCCGAAGACCACGCGTTCGAAATGCGCCATCTTCGCCCCGCCCAGCAGGCTCGCCGGGCGCGGGTTCGGCACATAGCCCTCAAACCGCTGATAGACCGCCCGCGCGCCCGAAAGCCGTTCCGCCGCGACGAAGCGATAGGGGCCGGAACCCACGACCTCGGTGAAGGGGCGGGCGGGATCGACCGTCGCGAAACGCTCGGGGAAGATGAAGCAGGGGTAGCTGCTGGGCTTGCCCAGGGCTTCCAGCATCGGGCCGAATTTCTGCTTCAGCCGGATCTCGAAGCGCCGGTCATCCAGCGCCCGCATCTCCGCCGTGCGCTCGCGCAGCGTCTGGCCGATGGTATCGCGCGCCGACCAGCGGGCGATGGAGGCGACGGCGTCGCTGGCGCGGATCGGTTCATTGTCGTGGAAGCGGATGCCGGCGCGCAGCGTGAACACCCAGCGCAGCCCGTCATCCTCCACCACATGCCCCTCGCACAATTGCGGGCGCATGGTGAAGCTCTCATCCGGTCCGTACAGCGTGTCCCAGCACATATGGCCGTGGTTGCGGACGCCGTAGCTGGTGGTGCTCATCGGATCGAGCGAGGTGACATCGGCCTGCGGCATGTAGCGCAGCGTGTGCGCGGCGGCGCCCTGGGCGAGCGCCGGCGCGGCGGTGCGGAAGACGGGGGCGGCGGCCAGGCCGGCGAGCAGGCTGCGACGACGCATCGGGGGAGGCTCCAGCGGGAAGGGGCCGCCGAGCATGGCGGCGTGGGGGCCGCGCATGCAAGCGCCTCGCTTGTCGAACTCCGGCGGCTTGCGCCGCGCTTGCCGAAGTGCGGCGCCTTGACTACTGCCGAGGCATCGGAAGGACGCGCATGGACCGGAAAGACAAGTCAGGCGGGCATCTCATCATCACGGGCACCGGGCGGGCGGGGACGACGCTGCTGGTGCAGGTGCTGACCCATCTCGGCTTCGATACCGGCTACACGCCCCAGGCGGCGATGCGGAAGGTGGACCCCATTTCCCATGCCGGGCTGGAGCCTGGACTCGATACGATGGCGGACTGGCCTTATGTGGTGAAGAAGCCGCTGCTGTCGCTGCGCCTGCCGAAGCTGGTGGGCAGCGGCGCGCTGAAGGTGCGCTCCGTCATCGTGCCGGTCCGCCGGCTGGATGCGGCGGCGGCCAGCCGGCGGCGGGCGGCGGAAGCGGGTGCCGCGCGCGGTGGCGAATGGCTGCTGCGGCCGGGCCAGACCCAGGAACAGGCGTTGCTGGAAGTAAACCACGCGCTGATGTGCTCGCTCGCGGAACTGGGCCTGCCGCATGTGCTGCTGGCTTTCCCCCGCCATGCGGAGGATGCCGCCTACGCGTTTCGCCAGCTTGCCCCCATCCTCGTGCCGCATGGCGTGACGGAGGCGGAGTTCGCCGCCGCCCATGCCGCCTGCGCCCAGCCGGCGCTGGTGCATGATTTCGGGGTGGAGGCGCCCGGCTGACCTCGCCCGGCCCTTGCCGCCGGCCACCATTGCCGCGCATGATCCCACCATCTGGAGAGAAGGGAGGCCTAACATGGCCAATGTCATCACGCGCCGAGGCGCGCTTCTGCTGGGCGGCGCCGCGCTGTCCCTGCCGTTCATCCGCACCGCGCGGGCGCAGCAGGCCTATGAATTCGTGGCGGGGTCCGTGGGCGGTGGCTGGTACACCATCGCCGCCGGCTTCTCCTCCCTCGTCGCGGAGGAATTCCCGGATATCCGTCTGCGCGTTGTCCCGGGCGGCGGCCTCGCCAATTCGACCCGCGTGAACAACAACCAGTCCCAGGTCGGCTTCGGCATCGATGCCTTCGCCGCCGCGGCCCGGCGCGGGGAAGAACCCTACTCCGTCAAGCATGAGACGATGTCGAGCCTCGGCGTCGGCTACAGCCCGACCGAGCACAACCTGATCCGCCGCGCCGATGCCGGGCCGGAAGGGATGCGGGAAATCCTGACCCAGCGCGGGCTCAAGATCGCCTGCCCGCAGCGTTCCTCGACCGATGAGATGACGCTGCAGCGCATCCTGAAGTTCTATGGCACGACGCCGGATGCGATCCGCGCCAGCGGCGGCCGCTACCTCAACGGCTCCTACGCCGACATCGCCGCCGCCTATAATGACGGGCAGGTCGACTACCTCTACGCCGCGCTGGCCAAGCCGGCCGCGATCCTGACCGAAATCGGCCAGGGCCGCCGTCCGTCCCGCGTCGTCGCCTGGCCGGAGGATGTCCGCAAGCACCTCGCGGAGGTCTACGCCTACAACCAGGGCGTCCTGCCGGCGAACACCTATCCGAGCCTCGGCCAGACCACGGACCTGACGGTGACGACGATGGACACCGTCATCATGGTGCACAATTCGCTGCCGGAGCCGGTGGCCTATGGCATCACGAAGACGCTGATCAAGCATGCCGGCCCGCGGCTGACGCAGATCCACGCCTCCTGCGCCGCCTTCGACCCGCGGGAGGCCTGGAAGTACAACGGCCTGCCGCTGCACCCCGGCGCCGCGCGCGCCTTCCGCGAAGCCGGCGTGATGCCGGCGGCCTGATTGGCCGTCGGTCTTCTAGCACGCCGGGATGCGTGAACTTTCGGGCCCACTGAAGTGGGTGTGTTGGGCATGGGCCGCGGCAGCCGCCGCGGTCCATCTGTATTTTGGCGCCGTGGGGTTCCCCGAGCCGATCCAGATGCGCGGGTTCCACCTGCTCGTCTTCGTGCCGATCCTGTTCCTGCTCTATCCCGCGCGGCCCGGGAAATCCCCGGCGGACCGGCCATCGCTGCTCGATTGGGGATGGGCGGTGGCCTCGGCCGTCCCGCATGCCTGGGTGATGTGGAACTGGATGGCGGTCGCGGACCGCATGGAATACGTCGATCCCTTCACGCCGCTGATGATGGCGCTCGGCATCACCTGCATCATCACCCTGCTGGAAGCCACCCGCCGCGCGGTGGAGCCTGGCCTCGCCTGGATGGTCGCGGGCAGCCTCGCCTATATGCAGTGGGGCTACCTGGTGCCTGGCATTTTCAACGCCCGGCCCTTCACCCCATCTGAGATCATCGAGTCCGCCTGGCTCGTGCCGACGGCGGGCGGTGTCTATGGCCCGCTGACCGGCATCGTGGCCACGACGATTGCCGTCTTCATCCTGTTCGGCAGTTTCATGCAGGGCAGCGGCACGGGGCGGCTGTTCAGCAACCTCGGCGCCGCGCTGGCCGGGCGCTATACCGGCGGGCCGGCCAAGGTCGCCGTCATCACCTCCGGCCTGTTCGGGACGATGAGCGGCAGTTCCGTGTCCAACGTCATCACCACGGGCGCCATGACCATCCCGCTGATGACCCGCATCGGCTACAAGCCCGCCGTCGCGGGCGGCATCGAGGCCGCGGCCTCCGTCGGCGGCGCGCTGATGCCGCCGGTGATGGGGGCGGCCGCCTTCGTGATGGCGGAAATCACCAACATCCCCTACGGCGACATCGTGGTCGCCGCGGCGCTTGGCGCCGTTCTCTACTACTTCGCCATCCTCGCCGCCGTGCATTTCGAGGCGAAGAAGCTTGGCATGACGGGCATGCCGCTGAAGGACATCCCGGCTTGGCGCGAAGTGCTGGCCGATGTGCACCTGGCGCTGCCCATCGCCGTGCTCGTCTACCTCATGATGGAACGCTGGTCCGGCAACTACGCCGCCTTCTGCGCCACCGTCGCCATGGTGCTGGTCGCGATGCTGAAGAAGCGGTCGCGGATGAGCCTGCGGGACATCGTCGAGAGCTTCGCCCAGGCGGGGCTGACCATGGCGCCGCTCGCGGTTTCCATCGCCGGCGCCGGCATCGTCGTCTCCGCGCTGACGGCCACTGGCATGGTCGTGGCCTTCGGCGGCATCATCAAGGGGCTGGCGGACGGCAATCTGGGCGTGCTGCTGGTGCTGCTGGCGCTGACGGTGCTGGTGCTTGGCCTCGGGATCCCGACGACGCCGTCCTACATCATCGCCGCGGCCATCGGCGTGCCGCAGGTGCTGGAACTCGGCCGCTCGATCGGGGTGGACCCGCTGGCCGCGCATCTCTTCACCTTCTATTTCGCGGTGATCGCGGATGCGACGCCCCCGGTGGCGGCGGCGGCCTTCGCGGCGGCGGCCATCGCCAAATCCAGCCCCACCATCACCAGCGTGCACGCCACGCGATTCGGTATCGCCGGCTTCACCGTGGGCTTCGCCTTCATCTATGACCCCGGGATCATGCTGCGGGGCTCGCTGCTCGATATCGTCATGGCGACCGGCATCCAGGTGATGGCGCTCACCCTCATCACCGCCAGCTATGCCGGCTTCCTGTTGGCCCGCACCGGCTGGGTGATCCGCCTGTTGATGGCGGGCGCGGGCCTCGCCGCCGCCTTCGCGCATGTGCTGGATGACGGGACGCGATTCCTGCTGGCTGCCGCCACGCTCGGCGGCATCGCGGCATGGCAATGGGCCGGCGGCAAAGCCGCAAGGCAGAAACAGGGAGAAACCGCATGATCAAACGGAGCCTGACGGCCTTCGCGGCCGCGGTGCTGATGGCGCTTCCCGCCATGGCGCAGACCGTCGTCGCCCCTGGCCCCACCCTGACGGCGGTGCGCGCCAAGGGCGTGGTCGATTGCGGCGGGCATCCTGGCGCGCCCGGCTTCGGCGTGATGGACAGCCGCGGGTCCTATGCCGGGCTGGATGCCGAT
>CANJXD010000079.1 GCA_947478535.1 Acetobacteraceae bacterium | reverse complement strand
TTGCCTCAAGCACCGCCAGCGGCACCGCGATCAGCACAAAGGCGGAAAGTCCGTGGATCCAGGAATAGTGGTGGTCCCGCGCCGGGCTGGTGATGCCGAAGGACGAGACTGCGACCAGCATCATCAGCACGACCCACGCCCAGCCGAGCTTGCGATGCGGCAGGGTGCCCTTCGGCGCCACGAACTGGACGATCCCCAAGCCCAGCGCCGCCAGCGCCGCGAAGGCATGGGCCTGGATGACAGGGGAGGCATTGAGGAGTGGCGAGAGGCTCATGGCAACCTTCGGTATGAATGTGATGCACATTTACATAAAATGCCGCGGCGGGGCCGTCAAGCCACCTGGGCCCCGCGCCCCACTACCCCTGCGCCATGACGATGTAGTTGACCGAAAGGTCCCGGCTTTCCCGCCACCGCCCGGTCAACGGCTCCATGGTCATCCCCGCGATGTCCCGCACGGTGAGGCCGGCGTCCCGCAGCCCCTGGCCCAGTTCCCCGGGCGTGACGAACATCTTCCAGTCATGCGTCCCCACCGGCAGCAACCGCAGCAGGTATTCCGCGCCGATCTTGGCCATCAGGAAGGACCGCGCCGTGCGGTTGAGGGTGGACAGGAAGACCGGCGCGCCCGGCTTCGCCACCCCCGCCAGTGCGGCGAGGAAGGTGGCGCGATCCTCCACATGCTCGATCACTTCGAGGGACACCACGGCATCGAAGCGCAGGCCTTCCGCCGCCAGCACTTCCGGCCCGCCTTCGCGGTAGTCGATCGACAGCCCGCCCGCCGCCGCATGCGCCCGCCCCGCCGCCAGCGCATCGGCCGCGGCATCCAGCCCCGTCACCGTCGCGCCAAGCCGGGCAAAGGCCTCGGACGCCAGCCCCGCCCCGCAGCCGACATCGAGCAGCGTCAGCCCCACAAGGTCTCTACCTGTCCGGCCATGCGCGCGGGCGATGCGGTCGGCGATCCAGCCCGTCCGCAGCGGGTTCATCCGGTGCAGCGGCTTCATCGGCCCCGCCGGGTCCCACCAGCGGGACGCCAGCGCACCGAATTTCCGGATTTCCGCCTCGACCGCCGTGCCCGTCATGCCAATCCCCGCCGCGCCCCGGTTGCCCGCGCGCCTTCCCCCGTTTATTGGTCCCGCCCCCGGCGAGGCGCAACAGGGGCCGCCCCGGCCGACACGGCAGAAATACCTCCCGCAGACCCTGGTACCTGGGACCCCGGACCCGAGCATGGCCCGCATCGTGATGAAGTTCGGCGGCACCTCCGTCGCCGATCTCGACCGTATCCGCAACGTCGCCAACCGTGTGAAGCGGGAGGTGGAGGCCGGCCATGAGGTTGCGGTCGTCGTCTCCGCCATGTCCGGCGCCACCAACCAGCTGGTGAAATGGTGCCAGGACCTGTCGCCCCTGCATGACCAGCGGGAATACGACGTGGTGGTCGCGACCGGGGAGCAGGTGACGATCGGCCTGCTCGCCATCGCGTTGCAGACCATCGGCGTCGAGGCCCGGTCCTGGCAGGGCTGGCAGATCCCCATCCTGACCGATGCCGCCCATGGCAAGGCCCGTGTCGAGAGCATCGATGGCTCCCTCCTCATTGCGCGGATGCAGGCCGGGGAGGTGCCGGTCGTCGCCGGCTTCCAGGGGCTGGAGCCGAAGGTGAACCGGGTGACGACGCTGGGCCGCGGGGGCTCCGACCTTTCGGCGGTGGCGATCGCCGCGGCGGTGAAGGCGGATCGCTGCGACATCTACACCGATGTGGACGGCGTCTATACGACAGACCCCCGCATCGTTCCCCGGGCAAAGAAGCTCGAGAAGATTTCCTATGAGGAAATGCTGGAACTGGCCTCGGTCGGGGCCAAGGTCTTGCAGACGCGCTCGGTCGAACTGGCCATGAAGCAGCGTGTGCGCGTGCAGGTGCTGTCGAGCTTCGAGGACAAGCCTGGCTCTCTGGTGGTTGACGAGGACGAGATCGTGGAACAGCCCATCGTTTCCGGCATTGCCTATTCCCGCGACGAGGCGAAGGTCACCCTTCGCCGCGTGCCGGACCGGCCAGGCATCGCCGCTTCCGTATTCGGCCCGCTTTCGGCCGCCAATGTGAATGTGGACATGATCGTCCAGAACATCGGCGCCGATGGCAGCACGGATATGACCTTCACCCTCGGCCGGGCGGACCTGCCGCGGGCGAGGGACCTGCTGGAGAAGCAGCAATCCGTGATCGGCTTCGAGGCGCTGATCGCCGACCCCGACGTCGCCAAGATCAGCGTCGTCGGGATCGGCATGCGCACCCATGCCGGCGTCGCCGCGACGATGTTCCGCACGCTGTCGGAAAAGGGGATCAACATCCAGGTGATCTCCACCAGCGAGATCAAGGTCAGCGTCCTCGTCAGCGCCGACTACACGGAGCTTGCGGTGCGCGCCCTGCACACGGCTTATGGGCTGGACGGGCCCGAGCCCGCCCGCCGCAACGAGGGCTGAGACCACGATGGACGCGCTTCCCCCGGATAACGCCCCCCCCGCGCAGGCGCTTGCCGCCATCGACGCCCTGATGGCACGCGGCGCTGCCTTCTTCGGCAGCCGCTACGCGCTGATGGGCGGCGCCATGTCCTGGGTGAGTGAGCGCAACCTGGTGGCGGCGCTGTCCAATGCCGGGGCCTTCGGCGTCATCGCCTGCGGGGCGATGGAGCCGGATCGCCTGGCGCAGGAAATCCAGGGCACCCAGGCGCTGACGCAAAAGCCCTTCGGCGTGAACCTGATCACGATGCACCCGCGCCTCGACCAGTTGGTGCAGACCTGCATCGACCACAAGGTCGGCCACATCGTCTTCGCCGGCGGCATCCCGCCGGGCGCTGCCATCAAGGCGGCGAAGGATGGCGGCGCGAAGGTGGTCTGCTTCGCCCCGGCGCTCGCCCTGGCGAAGAAGCTCGTCCGGTCCGGCGCCGATGCGCTGGTGATCGAGGGCAGCGAGGCCGGCGGTCATATCGGCCCCGTTTCGCTGACCGTGCTCGCGCAGGAAATCCTGCCCTTCATCCGCGATGTCCCGGTCTTCGTCGCCGGCGGCATCGGGCGGGGGGAGGCGATTCTTTCCTACCTCGAGATGGGCGCGGCCGGCGCGCAGCTTGGCACGCGCTTCGTCTGCGCCACGGAATCGATCGCCCACGCGAATTTCAAGCGTGCCTTCCTGCGCGGCGCGGCGCGGGATGCGCTGCCGACGGTGCAACTCGATGAACGCTTTCCCGTCATCCCGGTCCGCGCCTTGCAGAATGGCGGCACCAAGCGCTTCCTCGAACATCAGGCGGAAATGATCCGCCGCTTCCTGGCCGGCGAGATCGAGAAGGCCGCCGCCCAACTCGATATCGAGCATTACTGGGCCGGCGCGTTGCGGCGTGCCGTGATCGATGGCGATGTCGAGAACGGCTCCCTGATGGCCGGGCAGAGCGTCGGCATGGTGACGAAGGAACAGCCGGCGGCGGAGATCGTGCAGGAACTGATCTGGCAGGCCGCGGCCGCACTCGCTGCCCGCAAGGCGGCGTGACGGTCGCGGTGCGTGGTGCGATTCGTCGGAGTCGCAGGTCGATGATGTTGTCTGTTCCCGTTCCGCCCCCCGGCTTTCCACAGCCTTCCCCCCGGTTGTCCACAGGCGCGCAAACCGGCCTTGTGATTCGGTTTGCGGCCATGGCGGACGCGCGCTAGGTGTCGCTGCCGTGCCCTATGACCTGAAGCGCATCCCCCGAAAGACCGACACCAGCGGTGCGGAAGCCGCCCGCGTGGGTGAGGAACTCCGCGACTCGCGGCTTGCCCTCGGCATGTCGGTCGCGGAGATGGCCACGCGCCTGCGGATCCGCCGCCCCTACCTCGAAGCACTGGAGGATGGCCGCATCCAGGACCTGCCCGGCCCGGCCTACGCCGTGGGCTTCGTCCGCACCTATTCCGCCGCCCTCGGCCTCGATTCGGATGTGTTGGTCCGCCGCTTCCGCGACCATTCGGGCGCCGCGGTCACGCGCAAGACGAACCTGGTCTTCCCCGAGCCCGTGCCGGAACGCGGCATGCCGGCGGGGGCCGTCGTCGCGGTTGGTGCCGTGATCTCCATCTGCGCCTATGTCGCCTGGTTCAACTGGTCCGGCGGCGGGCAACGCACGGTGGATGTGGTGCCGCCGGTGCCGCCGCGGCTCGAATCGGCGGCCGAGCAGGGCCGCGCCCAGATCCCCGGCCGCGACAACGGCGCCCCCCGCGACGGGCTGCGCGCGGACCCGGGCACGCTGCCGCTGGCCGCCCTGCCGCCCCCCGGCGGCATCACCGCCCCTTCCGGTGCCAATACCGCCGCCCAGGCGGCGACGGTTCCGGCCGCCCAGCCTTCACCGGTGGCCGCCGCGGCGCCGGCCGTGGTCCAGCTTATCCCGGGACTGCCGGATGGCACCCGCGTCGCGCTCCGCGCCAAGGCCGGCAGCGCCGATGGTGCCTGGGTGCAGGTCCGTGACCCGCGCAACGGCCAGGTGCTGCTCAACCGAGTCCTCCGCCCCGGCGAATTCTGGCCGGTGCCGGTGCGGGACGGGCTGCTGCTGGATACCGGCAAGGCCGATGGGCTCGACATCGTGGTGGACAACGCCCTGTCCCCCGCCCTCGATGGGCTGGTCGGCGTGCGCCGCAACATCATGCTGGAACCGGACCGCCTGCGCGTCCGCCTCTCCGGCGCCACCGCCGTCGCCGCGCCGGCCACCGGCCCGGGTCAGCCGGCGGCGAACCGCGCAAACTGATCGGGCTTCCCCTGTAAAGCCGGCCTCTGTCATCCTATGCTGACAGGGTCGGTGGTTTGACCGTCATGCCCAGGGGAAGCGACCTGGGAACGGACCAGGGAACGGACCAGGGAACGGAGTCGCATGGCCTATCGCCCCTACCAGCAGATCGAGCGCCGCCGCTCTCGGTTGATCCATGTCGGCAAGGTGCCGGTCGGCGGCGATTCGCCGATCACCGTGCAGACCATGACCAACACGCCGACCGAGGACGCCAAGGCGACGATCGAGCAGATCCGCCGGTCGGAACTCGCCGGCGTGGACATTGTCCGCGTCTCCTGCCCGACCGAGGAGGCCACCGCCGCGCTGGCCGAGATCGTGCGGGAGGTGAATGTCCCGATCGTCGCCGACATCCACTTCCACTACCGCCGCGCGATCGAGGCGGCGCGGGCGGGTGCGGCGTGCCTGCGCATCAACCCCGGCAATATCGGCAGCAAGGAACGGGTGAAGGAGGTCGTGAAGGCCGCCCGCGACCATGGCTGTTCGATCCGCATCGGCGTCAATGCCGGCAGCCTGGAGAAGCACCTGCTGGAAAAATACGGCGAGCCCAACCCGGAAGCCCTGGTCGAGAGCGCGCTGTGGCACGCCGACCACCTGCTCCAGGAAGGGTTTGACGAGTTCAAGATCAGCGTGAAGGCGTCCGACGTCTTCCTCGCCGTCGCCGCCTATCAGCAACTGGCGGAAGCCTGCGACCACCCGCTGCATATCGGCATCACGGAAGCCGGCGGCCGGCGCGCGGGCACGGTGAAATCCGCCATCGGCCTCGGCAGCCTGCTCTGGGCCGGTATCGGCGACACGCTGCGGGTCAGCCTCTCCGCCGAGCCGGAGGAGGAGGTCTCCGTGGGGTGGGAGTTGCTGAAGTCGCTGCATATCCGCCACCGCGGGGTGAAGGTCATTTCCTGCCCGTCCTGCGCGCGGCAGGGCTTCGACGTGATCCGCACGGTGGAGAAGCTGGAAGACCGGCTTGCCCACATCACCCAGCCGATCAGCCTGTCCATCATCGGCTGCGTCGTGAATGGGCCTGGGGAGGCGCTGATGACGGATATCGGCCTGACCGGCGGCGGCGCCGGCACCCACATGGTCTATGGCATGGGCAAGACGAGCCACACGGTGAAGACCGAGGAGATGGTGGACCACATCGTCAGCCTCGTCGAAGCCAAGGCCGCGGCGTTGCAGGCGGCGAAGGACGCCGAAGTGGCGGAAGCCGCGCGGCAGGCGGCGGAATAGCCGGCTTGCACCCCGAAATCCTCCGCCACCGGGACGCCATCGCGGCCCTCTGCCGCCGCTTCGGCGTGACGCGGCTGGAGGTCTTCGGCTCCGCCGCGCGGGGGGATGATTTCGACCCGGCGCGCAGCGATGTGGACCTGCTGGTCGAGTTCGGCCCCGGCGTCCGGCGCAGCTTCGCCACGTTGCTGGGCTTCGAGGAGGCCGTCTCCCAGGTGGTGGGCCGCCGTGTCGATGTTGTGGAGTTCGAGGCACTGGCCGAGAGCCCCAACCCCCTGAAGCGCCGCGCGATGCTGGCCGATGCGCAGTCGCTCTACGCGGCATGACGGAAGATCCTGATGCGCGCGACCTGAAGCGCGCGGCGGATATGCTCGCCTGGGCCATGCAAGCGCTCCGCCATGCGGAGGACCTGGATGAGCCGCGCTTTCGCGCCAGCGAACTCCACCAGGGCGCCATCACCCATTGCCTGACGATCATCGGTGAGGCCGCGTCCAGGACCTCTCCGGCATTCCGTGCCCGCCATGGCCACATTCCCTGGACCGTCATCATCGGCATGCGGAACAAGCTGGTGCATGACTATGGCGGCGTTGCGCTGAAGGTCGTCTGGGTCACGGTCACGGAGGATGTGCCCGGATTGGTGGACCATCTCCGCGCCATCGTGCCGCCAATCGATTCGGCCTGAACGCCCCGCTGCTGACCCTCGGCCCTTGCCCTCCGCGCCGCGCCGATATACCCGCCACCCATGGCCAGCCCCATCCAGCCCGTCCGCGGCACCCATGACCTCATCGGCGAGGATTTTCGGCGACACCACCGTGTGACCGAGACCGCGCGCCGCATCGCCGGGCTCTATGGCTTCGAGGAATGGGTGACGCCGATCTTCGAGCAGACCGGCGTCTTCGCCCGCTCGCTCGGCGAGACCTCGGACGTGGTGGCGAAGGAGATGTACAGCTTCACCGATCGCGGCGGGGAATCGCTCACGCTGCGGCCGGAGAATACCGCCGGCATCTGCCGCGCGCTGGTCTCCAACGGCCTGACGCAATCCAACCTGCCGCGCAAGGTCTTCTATGCCGGGCCGATGTTCCGCTACGAGCGGCCGCAGAAGGGGCGCACGCGGCAGTTCCAGCAGATCGGCTGCGAAATCCTGGGCGCGGCCGAACCGCTCGCCGATGCCGAGGTGATCGCCGCCGGCTGGCAGATCCTGCAGACGCTGGGAATCGATGACGGCGTGGTGCTGGAGATCAATACGCTGGGCGATGCCGAGAGCCGGGACGGCTATCGCGCGGCGCTGGTGGCGCATTTCACGGCGCATCGGGACCAACTCAGCGCCGACAGCCTGGTGCGGCTCGAGAAGAACCCGATGCGCATCCTCGACAGCAAGGATGCCGGCGACCGCGCCATCGTCGCCACCGCGCCGACCATCCAGCCCTATCTGACGCCCGCCGCCGCGGCGTTTTTCGAGGCCGTGCTGCGGCACCTCGAAATCCTCGGCGTGCCAACCCGGCTCAATCCGCGCATCGTGCGCGGCCTCGACTACTACAGCCACACCGCCTTCGAATTCGTCACGGACCGGCTGGGCGCGCAGGGCACGGTGATCGCCGGCGGGCGCTACAACGGGTTGGTCGAGGAGATGGGCGGCCCGCCAACGCCCTCGGTCGGCTGGGCGGGTGGCATCGAGCGGCTGGGCATGCTGCTGGCCGAGGCGCCCGCGGCGCCGCGCCCGGTCGCGGTGATCCCGGTGAGCGAGGCGCAGGAGGTCGCGGCACTGCTGCTGTTGCAGCGGCTGCGCGCGGCCGGCGTCACCGCCGAGATCGCCTATCGCGGCAACCTCAAGCGCCGCATGGAGCGCGCCAACAAACTCGCCGCCCGCGCCGCGCTGATCCTGGGCGAGGAGGAGGTGGCGGGCGGCATGGTCAACCTGCGCGACCTCGATGCCGGCACGCAGGAAAGCCTGCCCGTGGCGGAGGCGATCCAGCGCCTCTCGGCATGAGTATCTCGGGCAAGCTGGACCGGCTGCTGTCGCGGGCGGAGGAAATCCGCCATCTGCTGAACAGCGCCGGCGGGGCGGAGATCGGTGCGCTGTCCAAGGAGCTGTCCGAACTCGAGCCGATCGTCGCCAAGGTGTCCGAATTCCAGGCCACCGAGCGCGCGCGCGACGAGGCGGAGGCGATGCTGGGCGATCCGGAACTGCGCGAACTGGCGGAGCCCGAGTACTTTGCCCTGCGCGACCACCTGCCGGTGCTGGAGCGCGAACTCCGGCTGATGCTGCTGCCGCGCGACATCGCCGACCAGCGCAGCGCCATCCTGGAGCTGCGCCCGGCGGCGGGCGGCGACGAGGCGGCGCTGTTCGCCGCCGAACTCTTCGGTGCCTATCAGCGCTATGCCGCGGCGCAGGGCTGGCGCTTCGAGATCCTCGACTATGACGAGGGCGAACTCGGCGGCGTGAAGGGCGCGAGTGCCAGCATCGAGGGCCGCGGCGTCTTCGCCAAGCTGAAGTTCGAGAGCGGCGTGCATCGCGTGCAGCGCGTGCCGGCCACCGAGACGCAGGGCCGCATCCATACCTCCACCGTCACCGTCGCCGTCATGGCCGAGGCCGAGGAGGTGGATGTGCAGATCAACGAGGCCGACCTGCGCATCGACACCTATCGCGCGAGCGGCGCCGGCGGGCAGCACGTGAACAAGACCGACAGCGCCGTGCGCATCACCCACCTGCCCACCGGCACCGTGGTGGCGATGCAGGAGGAGCGCAGCCAGCACAAGAACCGCGCCAAGGCGATGAAGATCCTGCGCGCGCGCATCTACGACGCGCAGCGCGCCCGGCTCGACAGCGCGCGCGCCGCGGATCGCAAGGGGCAGGTCGGCACCGGCGACCGGTCCGAGCGCATCCGCACCTACAACTTCCCGCAGGGCCGGGTGACCGACCACCGTATCGGCCTGACCCTGCACAAGATCGACCGCGTGATGCTCGGCGAATTCGATGATGTGATCGACGCCCTGATCGCTGAGGACGAGGCCGCCCGCCTCGCCGCCGAGGCGGAGTGAGCCCGCTCGAAAAGCCCTCTCCCCCCCTCGGGGGGGAGAGGGTTGGGTGAGGGGAGGGGCCTGCCCCCCATGATCTGTCCCCCCGGCGAATCCGTAGGCGCCTTCCTGTGCCAAGCCGGCCAGGTCCTGCGCGCCGCCGCCATCGACCAGCCCCGCTTCGAGGCGCGCCTCCTCCTCGCCCACGCCATGGCAACCACCGCCGAGGCCCTGCTGCGCGACCCTCGCGCCCCGGTCCCCCCTGATGCCGCCGCCCGCTTCGGCGCGGCCCTGCGGGCGCGCCTCGCCCATACTCCGGTCGCCCATATCCTCGGCCGCCAGGGTTTCTGGACCCTCGATCTCGCCGTCTCCCCCGCCACGCTGATCCCCCGCGCCGATTCCGAGTCGCTGGTCGAAGCGGCGCTCGACCTGTTCCCGGACCCTGAGGCGCCGCTCCGGGTGCTGGATCTCGGCACGGGCACGGGCTGCCTGCTGCTGGCGGTGCTGGCGGAGCGTCCGCGCGCCTTCGGCGTCGGGGTGGATCGTGCGCCGGCGGCCGTGGCGCTGGCGGCGCGCAATGCGGCGGCGAACGGGCTCGCGGCCCGTGCCGTCTTCCTGGCTGGGGATTGGGCGACGGCGCTCGACGCCCGTTTCGACCTTGTCCTGTCGAACCCCCCCTACATCGAATCGGCGGTGATCCCTGGGCTGATGCCGGATGTGGCGCTGCATGAGCCGGCCTCGGCGCTGGATGGCGGGGCGGATGGGCTCGACGCCTATCGGCTGATCGCCAAGGCGCTGCCCGGCTTGCTCCTGCCTGGCGGCCGGGCGGTGCTGGAACTCGGCCAGGGGCAGCGTAAGGCTGTCGAAACCCTTGCCGAGGCGGTGGGCCTGGCGGCGATTGGCTGCCGGGCTGATCTCGGCGGAATCGATCGTGCGCTGCTGGTCGCGAAAAAACCGTTTGGCGCCCCGCCACCGGCGCATTAGGTTAGGGGCGCGGCCTGGGGCGATGCGATTTGCGCCCCGGCACCGCCGGCAATCACGGCCGGACGGCAGCGGCGAGGGGTTATTCCCCGGTTCCGCGGTCCGGAGTGCCGCGACGAAGCAACCCGAAGATGCCGCGTTCCCGCAGGGGCCTTCCCTGGCGGCGGCGCGATTATGAGACGGCGAACGCCATACCGATGAACATGAAGCGCATGCGCGGCCGGGGCGGCCATCGCCAGGGTGGCGGGGGCGGAAGCGGCAGCAGTGGCCCGTATCGCCAAGGCGGCGGTGGAGGCGGCGGCGGTGGTGGTGGTAGTGGGGGCGGCGGTGGCGGTGGCGGTGGCCACCAGCCGATGAACCGCAACCACGTCTTTGACAGCAATGGCCCGGACATGCGCCTGCGCGGCACCGCCCAGCAGCTGTTCGAGAAATACCTCCAGCTCGGCCGGGACGCGACCAGCGCCGGGGACCGGGTGATGGCGGAAAGCTATTTCCAGCATGCGGAACACTACTTCCGCATCCTCAACGCCATGAACCAGGCTGCCCAGCAGCAGGGCGGCCCCCAGCAGCAGCATCCGCAGCAGCGCCGGTACCAGAACGGGCCGGAGCAGGATGGCGGCGGTGATGGCGGCATGGGCGACCAGCCCGATCTCTCCATGCCGTCCAGCGGCGCGCAGCAGATCCCGATCAACAGCAGCGGCCACGCCATCGACCAGGAAGGCGAGGCGCAGGTCGAGTACCGGGATTCCCGTGGTGACCAACGCGGGGATTCCCGTGGAGACCAGCGTGGGGATTCCCGCGGAGACCCGCGTGGGGATTCCCGCGGGGACCCGCGTGGGGATTCTCGCGGGGACCCGCGTGGGGATCAGCGCGCAGACAACCGGGGCGATCCCAGGGGTGATTCTAGGGGCGAACCCCAGCGCGAGGGCTAACCCGCGAGCTGCCTTTTCCTCACCGATGCGGCCTCGGCCGTCATCGGTGGGGCCAACCTAATCCGGCAGCATCGCGTCCAGGATCGCGCTCACCGTCAGCGTCCCGATCCGGTTCGCCTCCGCGTCATCCAGCCGGCACACATCGCGCAACGCCAGCCAGGCTTCGAGCCCGGTGGCGCCCGACAGCGCATGCAGCAGGTCCTGGAACGCCGCCGGTGTCATCCGCCCGCGCACCGGCTCCAGCGCCAGTTCATACATCGGCAGCCGCCGGCCACCACGAATCTGCGGTGAGCCCTCCTGCGCCGAAGCCTCCAGCGCCTTGGCCAGGAACAGCCGGAAGCCCCGGTCATTCGCGCGCGTCGCCTCGAACAGGTAGCGATAGACGCGCAGCACGCGGTCCCGCACCGCAACCGCATCCCCGATCACCGCCTCCGGCCCGGCGAAGGCGCCATCCAGCGCCGCTTCCATGACCAACGTGTCCGCCGCCGCGAAATACCGATAGGCCGTCGCCTTCGAGATCCCGGCCTCCGCCGCCGCAGCCGGCACGCTCACCGCCTCACCCCGCGCGACCAGCGCGCGCGCCGCCGCGAGCAGGGCCTGGCGGGTCCGCAGCTTCTGGCCGGAGCGGCCGGTATCGAGGCGCAAACGATCCTCCCGCACGAGTTCATGAAACTTTTGTCTCATGATGAGACTTCCATCTAATATACGGCAGGAGCGAGCCGCACGGAATGGGTTCCTGGCGGCGAGGGAGAGGCGATGCGCCATGACGGACCAGGCCAGCTATCATCTGTTCGGCAATGTGCTGACCTTCCGGGCGCGCCCGTCCGAGGGCTCGGCCTTTCTGCTCTCGGAATGCCGTTCCGCCCCGGGCGCTGGCGCGCCCCCGAACCGCCATGCCGGGGATGACGAGGCCTTCTACATCCTGTCAGGCACCTATGCCTTCAGTGTCGCGGGGCAGGACAGGCTGGTGACGGCGGGCGACTACGTCCCGATTCCGAACGGCGCCCCGCACCATTTCCGCAATGTGGGGGAGGGGGAGGCCAGCATGCTGATCCTCAACTGGCCCGGCCGCCAGCATGAGGCCTTCTTCTCCTCGCTGGGGGAGGCGGTGCCGGCCGGCACAAACCCCGTCGCACCCCCGGGCCCACCGCCGGAGGCGGTGCTGGTGGGGATCAGGCGGCTTTCGGCGGAATGTGGGGTGGAGTTGCTGGTGTAGGGCGCGCGCGGCCTGTCAGCCGCGCCGCCAGCACAAAAAAGCGCCGCGGCCCGGGGCCGCGGCGCCGTTCAGGCGGAAGCGCCGCCCGATGTCAGACGACGAAGATCGCCATCAGCACGAGGAAAACCACCAGGGCGATGATCGACCACTTCGTCCCGGCGCAGAAGGCCGAGTAGAACGATGTCCGCTCCGGCATGATGTCGTCGGCCTTGACCTCAATCATCTCGTAGGTCGCGGGCGCGTGATCGGCCATGATGGTCCCCATGAAGCTCAGCCTTGAGCGGCCTTTGTAGGAAGGGAAGCGAGGGCGGGCAAGGGGTTGGCCAAGGCGCCTTGCGCTTCCGCCACGCCGATGCGGGCGACATCCCCTTCCACCCGCACGCACCCCCCCGCCAGCCAGGCCAGCGCGGCCGGGTAGAGCCGGTGCTCCTCCGCCAGAACCCGCGCGGCGAGGCTCGCTTCCGTGTCCCCCTCCAGCACCGGGACGGCCGCCTGGGCCAGGATGGGCCCCTCATCCACGCCGGAGCGCACCAGATGCACCGTGCAGCCATGCAGCCGTACCCCGGCGGCAAGGGCGCGGGCATGGGTATCGAGGCCCTTGAAGCTCGGCAGCAGGGACGGGTGGATATTGATCAGCCGGTCCCGCCAGCGATCGACGAAGCCTTCCGTCAGCACCCGCATGAAGCCGGCGAGCGCTACCAGCCGGATGTCATGCTGGGCGAGGATCACCTCCATCGCCTGTTCGAAGGCCTCGCGGTCGCCCTTGAACAGGCGGCTTTCGACAATGGCGGTGGGGATCCCCGCCGCCCGCGCCCGGTCGAGCCCCGCCGCATCGGCCTTGTTGGCCAGCACCAGCGCGATGCGGGCGGGATAGGAGGGGCTCGCCGCCGCTTCCAGCAGCGCCGCCATGTTGGTGCCGCGGCCGGAGATCAGCACCGCGGTGGGAATGCGCGCGGGCACCGTGTTCAGCCCCGCGGCCAGGAAGCGGGCAGGTTGTCGATCCGCACCCGCGCCTCGCCATCACCCGCTTCAAGGCCACCGATGCGAAACACCGTCTCCCCGGCCGCGGTCAGCAGGGCGGTGGCGGCCTCCACCTCCTCGGCGGCGACGACGAGCACCATGCCGAGCCCGCAATTGAAGACTCGCAGCATTTCCTCCGCCGCCACATTCCCCGACCGCGCCAGCCAGGCATAGACCGGCGGCACCGCCCAGGATGCGCCATCCAGCACCGCGACCACCCCCTTCGGCAGCACGCGGGGCAGGTTGCCGGGCAGGCCGCCGCCGGTGATATGCGCCGCCGCCTTCAGCTTGCCGGCGCGATGCAGGGCGAGCACGGACTTCACATAAATGCGAGTGGGCGTCAGCAGCGCTTCCGCCACCGTCTGCCCGGCAGCGAAGGGCGCCGGGGATGAGAGGGTGAGGTTGGTGCCTTCCAGGATGCGCCGCACCAGCGAATAGCCGTTGGAATGCACGCCGGAGGAGGCCAGCCCCAGCAGTGCATCGCCTGGGCCGACATCGGCGCGGGGCAGCAGCGCGTCGCGTTCCGCGGCACCCACGGTGAAGCCGGCGAGGTCATAGTCGCCCCCCTTGTAGAGCCCCGGCATTTCCGCCGTCTCGCCGCCCACCAGCGCGCAGCCGGCCTGGCGGCAGCCTTCCGCGATCCCCGCGACAACGGCCGCGGCCTGCGGGACTTCCAGCTTTCCGGTGGCGAAGTAGTCCAGGAAGAACAGCGGCTCCGCACCCTGCACCACCAGGTCGTTGACGCACATCGCCACCAGATCCTGGCCGACGAAGCCATGGATGCCGCTATCGATGGCGAGCTTCAGCTTGGTGCCGACGCCATCGGTCGAACTGACCAGTACCGGGTCCCGGAACCCTGCCGCCTTCAGATCGAACAGCGCCCCGAAACCACCGAGCCCGCCCATCGTTCCGGGGCGGTCTGTGCTGCGCGCCAGCGGCTTGATGGCATCCACCAGCGCATCACCGGCTTCGATATCCACCCCGGCGTCGCGGTATGTCAGGCTGGTCATGGCGGCCCCCGATCGGGTATTCGGCAAGCGGGCATTACGGCCCGCGACGGATGAGGAAGGCGATATGCCGGTCACCGTGCCGCGGGGCCAGAGGGGTCAGGCGATTTCCATGGTGATGAACCGGCCGAGTTCGAGCATGACACGGGCCGCGCTCATGGCGCTGGCGCTGGGCGGTGCCCTGGCTGGGCTTGCGGCATCCCCCGCCTGGGCCCAGGCCACACCCGATGAAAACCCGCTGGTGCAGCGCGGTGTCCCTGCCGAGGCGACAGCGGAAACCTCCGTCATCGCGCGGGACCAGGCGCTGCTGTCGGGCCAGCGACTCGCCTATGACCGGATGGCGGCGGCGCTCGGCTTGCCGCGTGGCATCCCGGATGCGCAGATCGAACCGATGGTCACCTCCCTCGTCATCGAGAGCGAGCGGATCAACAACCGGTCCTATGCCGCGCGGCTGACGGTGAATTTCAATCCGGGCCGCGTCGCCGCCGCCGGTGGGCGCGTGCAGGGCTCCCCGGCCGCGCAGGGGCAGGCCGCCGGCCAGCTCGGCACGCCGGGCGCCTCCCCGGCTCCCGCCGCCGGTGCGGCCGTCTCCTCGGTCGATGCCATCGTGCGCTATCGGTCCTTCCCCGAATGGGTCGAGATCACGCGCCGCCTCGGCGCCGCCGCCCCGGTGGCGCGGGTGGAGGTGATGTCCTTCTCCGGCGAGATGGCGCGGCTGCGCCTCGCGCTGCGCGCCCAGCCGCCGGAAGCGGCGGAGGAACTCGCGCAATCCGGCATTGCCCTCGCCCCCGGCCCGATCGATTCGCGTCCCGGCGAGGGATGGCGCCTGAGCCTTGCCGGAGGCCGCTGAACGCCCGCCGGCGCCGCCGGCCAACGACCTCGCTCCGGCCTCCGGCCGGGCTTTGCCATGCCCTGACCTCGCCTTGCCGGCTGTCGCGACGGCTCTCCCTCGCGGCCTGGCGGGGGAAGCCCCCTTGGCGGAACCCTGGCTCTTCACCCTGCCCAACGTCATCACCCTCGGCCGGCTTTGCGCCGTGCCGGGGGCGGTGTGGCTGGTCATGAACCACCGGCTCGACCTCGCCTTCTGGGTGTTCGTCGCCGCCGGGATCTCCGATGCCGTGGATGGCTGGCTGGCGCGGCTGCGCAATTCGCGGTCCCGCCTCGGCGCCGTGCTGGACCCGGTGGCGGACAAGGCGCTGCTGGTCTCGATCTATGTCACGCTGGCCGCCATCGGTGTGCTGCCGGACTGGCTGGCGATCCTGGTGGTGTTCCGGGACCTGCTGATCGTCGGCGGCGTGCTGGTGCTGTATGTGTTGGGCCACCCGCCGGCGATCCGCCCGCTGATGGTCTCCAAGGTCAACACCGCCTTGCAGATCACCCTCGCTGCCGGGGTACTGCTGCTGGCGGGCTATGGCATGGGGGACAGCGTGCTGATCAGCTTCGGCATCTGGACCGTCGCCGCCAGCACCATTGCGTCCGGGGCCGCCTATGTGGCGCAGACCGCGCGGCGACGCCCATGAGCCCCCCG
>CANJXD010000078.1 GCA_947478535.1 Acetobacteraceae bacterium | reverse complement strand
GCACCCCGAAAGGCGCCCGGCCCTTCGGGATCAGGATTCCTTCACGTTGTTCCGGCGCCCGGGCGGGCGGCCGCGCGGCTTGGTGCCGAGGCCGATGCGCTTGGCGAGCGAGGAACGGTGTTCCGTGTAGTTCGGTGCCACCATGGGATAATCGGACCCCAGGCCCCAGCGCTCACGATACTGGTCGGGCGTCAGGTTGAAGGAGGTCTTGAGGTGGCGCTTCAGCATCTTCAGCTTCTTGCCGTCCTCGAGGCAGATCAGATAGTCGGGCGTGATCGACTTCTTGATCGGCACGGCGGGCTGCGGCCGTTCCGGCACCGGGGCCGCCACAGGCTGGCCAACGCCGGACAGCGTCCGGTAAACTTCCTGGATCAGGTTCGGCAAATCGGACACCGACACCGAATTGTTGGAGACATGGGCCGCGACGATTTCAGCCGTCAGCCCCAGAAGATCCGCATTTGCCGTTGTCTCGGCCATGGCCATGTTCTCACCTGCGTCGTCGGACAACAATCGCCCGGCCATTTCTGGGGCTTCAGGGCAGAATGCCCCGGGCCGCAACGCGCCTCCGCCCTTATATTGGGCAGTCAACACTTGCTGCAACAACATTCCTTGGGAAATCGGGGACGCCAGCGATGAATTATACCACATGTGAAGAACAGGCCCCGGACCACTTCCTCGACATCACCGGTGAGACTTGCCCCATGACATTCGTCCGCACCCGCCTCGCGCTGGACCGCATGGCGGCCGGACAAACGCTGCTGGTGGCGCTGAAGGGGGAGGAGCCGAGGCGCAACGTGCCACGCACCGCGACCGAGCAGGGCCATGCCGTGATCGGGCAGACCGAGGCCGCGGATGGCATCCTCCGGGTCCTCATCAAGAAAAAAAGTTGAATGAAGTCCTGACCGGAAAGAAATAGCGATTCAGCCAAGTTCGCGGCGCAACACCAGCGCATCGGCGCCATCGGGATAGTAGCGCTTCCGAAGCCCCACCCCGGTGAATCCCGCGGCTTCGTAGAGCGCCCGTGCAGGGGCGTTGCGGTCCGCCACTTCGAGGAACATCGAGGCCGCGCCCCGCGCTACCGCCCCGGCCATCGCCGCCGCCAGCAGTCGCCCGCCGAGGCCCTGGCGCCTGGCTTCCGGCGCCACCGCGATGGTCAGCACCTCCGCCTCATCCGCCGCGACGCGGGCCAGGATGAAGCCCAGCCCGGGCTGCAGCAGGCCGAAGGCGCCGGGCAGGCCGAGCATCAGGGCAATGGCATCGGCGCCCCAGCTTTCCGCCGGTGGAAAGGCCGCCGCATGCAGCCGCGCTGCCTCCGCCGCATCGGCGGCGATCACACCGGGGATACCTTCGGCATCCGCACCGCCGGCGGCTCGACGTAAAGCGGCATCGCGTCACGCGGGGGGATGCGCCCGGCCAGGCGCAGCAGGGCGACGCGGCCGGCGGCGGCGGCCAGCGGCAGGCGGCTGGCGCTCAGCACCGCATCGGCACCCCGCGCCAGCAGGCGGGCGGCGAGGATGGGCGCGGCATCGCCCACCACGACCACCGGCCCGGCGGGGCGCGGCAGGGTCGCCTCCGTCATCGGCAGGGGGGGCGCCGTGGCGTGGTGCTGCCCCTCCGCCACGATTTCGAGCAGGAAGCGGCCGCGCTTCGTGTCGATCGCGGCCCAGACGGCGCGGCCTGCGCGCTGCGCATCGGGCAGGGCGGCGGCCAGGGCTTCCCCCGTCGTGAGACCGATCAGCGGAATCCCGGCGCCGAGCGCGATGCCTTCCGCCAGCGCGATCGCGGCGCGCAGCCCCGTGAAGCCGCCGGGGCCTACCACCACCGCCACGGCATCCGGCGCCCCACCCTGGCGCAGCATCGCCTCGGCGAGGGGGGGCAGGGCGGTGGGCTGGCCGCGGGCGCCGGCGATGGCGGCCTCGGCCACGACCGCGCCATCCACCAGCAGGGCGGCGGAGGACCGGGCGAGGGAGCCATCGAGGACGAGAAGACGCATGGCCCACCCTCTACCGGCCGACCTGACCCGCGTAAACGACCCGCCCGGCGTAAACCAGGGGCGAGTGCGGCGCGGGAATGGCTGGTGAAACCTGTGGCGGCTTGCCGCGCGGCCCGGGGCTTGCTTTGCTTGGGGCAGAGTAAGGACAGCCGCCATGAACGAGATCAGCGTCCCGCGCCCGAACAACCTCGACGCCTTCTGGATGCCCTACACGGACAACCGGTACTTCAAGGACAAGCCGCGCATGCTCGCGCGCGCCGAGGGCATGTCCTACTTCACGCCCGAGGGGCGGGAGATCCTGGACGGCACCGCCGGTCTCTGGTGCTGCAATGCCGGCCATGGGCGGCGGGAGATCGTCGCGGCGATCCAGAAGCAGGCCGCGCTGATGGATTTCGCGCCGACCTTCCAGCTCGGCCACCCCATCGCCTTCGAGGCGGCGGCCCGGGTCGCGGAGATGACGCCGGACGGCATGGACCGCGTCTTCTTCGTCAATTCCGGCAGCGAGGCCGCGGATACCGCGCTGAAGATCGCGCTCGCCTATCACAAGGCGCGCGGCGAATCGCAGCGCGTGCGCCTGGTCGGGCGCGAACGCGGCTATCACGGTGTCGGCTTCGGCGGCATGTCGGTCGGCGGCATCGGCGGCAACCGCAAGCAGTTCGGCGCGCAGCTTCCCTATGTGGACCATCTGCCGCATACCCATGGCGTGCCGGGCAACCTGTTCGCCAAGGGCCAGCCGGAGAACGGCGCCAACCTCGCCGATGTGCTGGAAAACCTGGTGGCGCTGCATGGCGACACCATCGCGGCCGTGATGGTCGAGCCCGTTGCCGGGTCCACCGGCGTCCTGGTGCCGCCGAAGGGCTATCTGCAGCGACTGCGCGACATCTGCACGAAGCACGGCATCCTGCTCATCTTCGACGAGGTCATCACCGGCTTCGGGCGCCTCGGCAAGAATTTCGGCGCCGAGCGGCTGGGCGTGACGCCGGACATCATGACCATGGCGAAGGGCCTGACCAACGCCGCCGTGCCGATGGGCGCCGTCGCCACCAACGACACGGTCTACGACACCATCGTCAACGGCTCCCCCGCCGGGATCGAGCTGTTCCACGGCTACACCTATTCCGGCCATCCGCTGGCCTCCGCCGCCGCCATCGCGACGCTGGAGCTGCATCGGTCGGAGGATCTGCCGGGCCGTGCCCTGGCGATGGAGCCGTATTTCGAGGCGGCGGCCCATGCGATGCGGGATGTGCCCGGCGTGGTCGATGTCCGCAACATCGGCCTGGTCGCGGGGATCGAGCTGGCGCCGCGGGCGGGCAAGCCGACGCAGCGCGCGATGGATGTGTTCCGCCATTGCTTCGATGCCGGCCTGCTCACCCGCGTGACAGGCGATATCGTCGCACTCTCCCCGCCGCTGATCGTCGAGAAGCCGCATGTGGATCGGATGTTCGGCACGCTGTCGGACGCCATCCGGGCCGTGGCCGCCTGACCGGGCTGTCCACAATCGGGCCTTCCGCTGCCGGCCGATTCCTGACTGGCGGGGCCCGCCGCGCCGCGCCGCTGCTGCTGGTCGTCCTGGCTCTTGCCGCGGCGGCGGCGGCGGCGGCGCTGGCTTTCGCCCCGCCGGAACAGACAACCGTGCCGGTGTTGGTCCTGCTGCTGCTGATGGCTGCCACCGCGCTGGTGGGGGCTGTGCTGTGGCGGCATGAGGCCTCGCGCATCGCCGCCGAGGCCGCCACCCGCGCCGAGGCCGCGCGGCAGGCGGCCGACCTCCTGGCCCGGCGGCTGCGGACGGAAACCCTGGCCACCGCCGCGCATGAGGTCCGTACGCCACTGGCCGGGGTGATCGGCCTGTTGGACCAGGTGCTGGGCGGGCAGGGGCTGGCCCGCCCCGCGCGCGCCGATGTGACGGCGGCCCGGCAATCCGCCTCCGACCTGATGCTGCTGCTGCGCGACCTGATCGAGGTGCCGGGGGAAGAACCGGCACCGCTGGCCGAGTTGCCCTTCCGCATCGATGAGACGATGGAACAGGTTGTGGTGCTGTTGCGCGCCCGCGCGGTGGCCCGCGGCAACCAGCTCGCCGTTGCGATCGCGACCGGCACCCACCCCACCTGGCGCGGCGATGCCGCCCGGCTGCGCCAGATCCTGACCAACCTGGCCGCCAATGCCATCCGCTTCACCGAAGGCGGGCAGGTGCGGATCGAGGCGCGCGAATCCGCGGCGGGGGCGCTGGAACTCTCGGTCTCCGATACCGGGCAGGGCATACCACCGGCAAGGCTGGCAACGCTGTTCGACCGCTACCAGGAAAGTGAAGGCGGCACCGGTCTGGGGCTTTCCATCTGCCGCGATATTGCCGCGCGCATGGGCGGCGCGATCGCGGTGCAGAGCGCGCCGGGGCGCGGCAGCGTCTTCACCGTGACCCTGCCGCTGCCCCGGGCGGCGGCGGAGGACATGGACGGCGCTGCGGCCCCGCCCACACCCGCCAGGATGGCGCCGCGCCGGGCGACGGCACCGGTGCTGGTGGTGGATGACGTCCCGGTGAACCGCCGCTTGCTCGGCGCGCAGCTCGAGAAGGTTGGCCACACGCATGAGGAAGCGGCGGATGCCGCGACGGCGGTGGCGATGGCGCAATCCCGCCCCTATGTCGCGGTGCTGATGGACCTGCACATGCCGGTGGTGGATGGGCTGGAGGCGACGCGCCGCCTGCGCGCCCTGCCCGGCCCCGCCGGCCGCCTGCCGATCATCGCCGTGACGGCGGAAGGCGGCACCCAGACCCGCACCGCCGCCCAGGCAGCGGGGATGGATGGCTTCCTGCTGAAGCCGGTCTCCCTCCCCGACCTGTCCTCCGCGTTGCAGAAGGCGATCGCGGCCAGGGCGGCGGGGTAGCTTCCCGCGCGCATCCCCATATAAGGCCCTGCACCACCCGCCAGCCGAGAGGGCCAGGCCATGTCCGATCCATCCAAGGCCGATAGCGGCCAGATCCCCGTCACCGTCCTGACCGGCTATCTGGGCGCCGGCAAGACCACCCTGCTGAACCGCATCCTCAGTGAGAACCACGGGCTGAAATTCGCCGTGGTGATCAATGAATTCGGTGAACTCGGCGTGGACAATGACCTTGTCGTCGATGCCGACGAGGAAGTGTTCGAGATGAACAACGGCTGCATCTGCTGCACCGTGCGCGGCGATCTGATCCGCATCATCGGCGGGCTGATGAGGCGAAAGGGCCGCTTCGACGGCATCATCGTGGAGACCACGGGCCTCGCGGACCCCGCCCCCGTCGCGCAGACCTTCTTCGCCGATGAGGATGTGAAGCGGGCGACGAAGCTCGACGCCATCGTCACCGTGGTGGACGCCAAGCACCTGCCGGCCCGGCTGAAGGACAGCAGCGAGGCGCAGGAACAGATCGCCTTCGCCGACATCATCGTCCTCAACAAGATGGACCTCGTGACGGAAGGCGAGGCGGCGGAGGTCGAGCGCCTGATCCGCGGCATCAACCCCTATGCCGAGATCCGCCGCTGCACCAAATCCGATGTGCCGATCAGCAGCGTGATCGGGCGGGATGCCTTCAACCTGGCGCGGATCCTGGAACACACGCCCGACTTCCTCTCGGGCGAGGATGACCACGAGCACGACAGCGCCGTGAACAGCCTGTCCTTCGAGGTGTCGCGCCCGATCGATGCGGAGAGATTCAACGCCTGGATCAGCGACCTGCTGCAGTCCAAGGGCCAGGACCTGCTGCGGACCAAGGGCATTCTGTACTACGCCGGGGACGACCGGCGCTTCGCCTTCCAGGCCGTGCACATGATCGCCGACGGCGACTACATCGGTGCGATCAAGGAAGGCGACCCGCGCAAGTCCAAGATCGTCTTTATCGGTCGCGACCTGAACCGCCCTCAACTGCGGCGCGGCTTCGAGAGCTGCCAGGTACCGGGCTGAGCGCGATCAACGCCGAGGCCTCAACCCTCGGCGGATAGCAACGCGCGCAGTTCCGCCAGGCCGTCTTCCAGCCTTGCCTGCGCGCCAGCGTCGAGCAGGGCGATGCGGGCGGCGAGCTTCGCCTCGATCCCTGCCTGGGTGCGGGCGATCAGCGCCGCGCCCTCCGCGCTCGGGGACAGGGCGCGGCGGCGCCCACCGGCGGCCTCCACCTTGACCAGCCCCTGCGTGACCAGCCGCAGCACCATGACCGAAGCTGTTGGCTTGCGGACGCCGAGCAGCCCCGCAAGGTCCGTCAGGCTAAGCCCGGGCCGGTCCCGCAACAGCGCCAGGATGCGGAATTGCGGCGGCGTCAGCCGCTGGCCGGGGTCCTGCCTGCGGGCCTCGGTCAGCATCAGGCGCACCACCAGGGGTGCGGCTTCCAGGATCGAATGGGCGATACGGTCGGGTGGGCTCATGCGGGCCAATCTGGGCGCGAAACAGGCGGCTCCGCGCATCAAATGTTAGGTAAGCTACCACGAACGACGGAGCGTTTCACGGGCCATCCCGGCCCCCGCCCGCCGATCGTGGAGGACACGCCCATGAGCAAGCTCCACCGCCTTGCCCTCACCGGCATACTGGCAGCCCCGATGGCCGTCGCCTTCGCCCCCGGCTCCGCTGAGGCGCAGTCCACCACCATGACCGGCCCTGCCGGCCGCACCGCGACCGGCACGACGACGCGGGACGCTGGCAATGTGAACCAGACCGTGACCGGTCCCGGCGGCCACAGCGCCTCCCGCAACGTGACGCGCGATCCGACCACGGGCGCCGCCACTGCCACCGTCACCGGGTCGCGCGGGCAGACCAGCACCCGCACGACGACACGCTGACGCGCCGGCAGGTCGCACCGCGCACGGCGGCGCTGGCAGGTCGCACCGCGCGCGGCGGCGCCGGCAGGTTGCACCGCGCGCGGCCGCGCGCGGGGACCCCGCCCGGTTGACAAGTGCCGCCCCGCCGACGAAGGCGGGCGGCACAAGTCGGGAGCAGCGGGGCGCAGCATGGCCGAGGTCACCGAAGGCGATTTTCTCCTGTCCAGCCGCGGCACGGCGCGGGAACTGGGCGCCTGGACCGTCGCCACGGTCTTCGGCCGGGAAGGGCGCAGCCTGTCCTTCGCGCTGGCCGATGGCACGCACCACATCGTCACCCTGGCGACACCCGGGGAGCCCTGGCAGCGGGTGGAAGCGCATGACGGCGCCGTGCTGTCGGCCTGCGCGGATGCCAAGGCCGGCATGCTGTCCGGCGGCGATGATGGCCGGCTGGTGCAGGTCACGCCGGATGGCGCGGTGGTGACGGTCGCCGAATTCGGCTCCAAATGGGTGGACCATGTCGCGGCGCATGAAGCCGGGCTGCGGGCGGCCTCCGTCGGCAAGGCCGTGCATCTGCTGGATGGCGCGGGCAAGCGGCTGAAGTCGCTGGCGCATCCCACGACGGTGGGCGGCATCGCCTTCGACGCCAAGGGCAAGCGCGTCGCCGCCAGCCATTACGGTGGTGCCTCGCTGTGGTTCGTGGCCGCGAAGGAAGACAAGCCGCGCCTGCTGGAATGGAAGGGGAGCCACCACGACATCGCCTTCAGCCCCGACGGCACCCATGTCGTCACCACGATGCAGGAACCGGCGCTGCATGGCTGGCGGCTGGCGGATGGCCAGCACATGCGAATGTCCGGCTACCCCGGCAAGACGCGGTCGATCCACTTCTCCTCGCGCGGGCGCTGGCTGGCGACGAGCGGGGCGGAAGCTGTCGTGCTCTGGCCGTTCTTCGGCGGTGGCCCGATGGGCAAGGCGCCGACGGAACTCGCCGGCGGCGATCAGGTTCTGTGCAGCGCGGTGGCCTTCCACCCGCAGCATGAGGTGGTGGCCGCCGGCTTCGGGGATGGCATGGTGCTGATCGCGGAAGTGGCCAGCGGCAAGGTGGTGCCTGTGGTTCCGCCCTCCGGCGCCGGCGTGACGACGCTGGCCTGGAATGCCACCGGCTCCCTGCTCGGTTTCGGCACCGAGGCCGGTTATTGCGGCCTCGTCGATCTTTCCCGGCGCTGAAGGAAACACCCCATGGACATGCCCGTCATCGAGACCGCGCATCTGCGCATGCCCCGACTCGGCCTCGGCACCTGGCCGATGAAGGGCGCGGAATGCACGGATGCCGTGGTCTCCGCCCTCGGCCTCGGCTACCGCCACATCGACACGGCGGAGATGTATGGGAATGAGGCGGAGGTCGGCGTCGGCCTCGCGCGCGGGGGGGTGCCGCGGGGCGACATCTTCCTCACCACCAAGATCTGGCACGACAAGCCGAATGGGGACGCGATCCGCCGCGCCTTCGATGGCTGCATGCAGCGGCTCGCCACGCCCTATGTCGATCTGCTGCTGATCCATTGGCCGTCCCCGGCGCTGGACCTGCCGGATGCGTTGCGCGCGCTGGTGGCGATCCGCGCCGAGGGCCGCGCGAAGGCGATCGGCGTGTCCAACTTCCCGCCGAAGCTGCTGGAACGCGCGATCGGGGAAGGCGTGGGGCTCGCCGCCTTGCAGGTCGAACACCATTTCCTGCTCGACCAGTCGAAGCTGCTGGGGCTGTGCCGGGCGAACGACATGGCGCTGACCTCCTACTCCCCGCTCGGCAAGGGCCAGGCGGTGGGGGAAGCCGCGCTTGGCGCCATCGCCGCCAAGCATGGGGCGAGCCCGGCGCAGGTGGCACTGGCCTGGCTGATGGCGATGCCGGGGGTTGCCGCCATCCCGAAGGCCGCGTCCGCGGCGCGGCAGAAGGAAAACCTCGGCGCGCTGGCGCTGCGGCTGGACGCGGCGGATCTCGCGGCGCTGCGGGCGCTGCCGAAGGATCGCCGCTTCGTGAATCCGGGCTTTGCCCCGGATTGGGCGAATGGCTGAGGCCATTTCGGCACGGATTTTTTTTCGCCGCCCCCTGGAAGTCGGCAGCGTTGCTGTCTTCATGCGGGCGGTACGGGCAGGAGAGTGATTCGATGGCAAACGCATCTGACGACGAGGTCGATCTCGGCATCAGCCTGGAGACGGTGGCCAGCATCGTCGATCACGCCCGCGCCGTGCAGGGCGATGAGGAAGCCGAGCTTGGCGCCGCCGCCGATGATGGTGGCGATGAGCATGAGACGGCGGGCGCCGACGACCTGACCGAAGATACGCTGCGCGCCTACATCACCGAGTTGAACGAGGATGAGCAGGCGGCGCTGATCGCCCTCGTCTGGGTCGGCCGTGGGGATTACGACGCCGGCGAATGGGAAGAAGCCTGGGCCCTGGCCGCCGAGCGCAATGACGGCCGCGATGCCGCGGACTACCTGATGGGCGTGGACAACATGCCGGACCTGCTGTCCGAAGGCCTGGCCGCCTTCGGCATCAGCATCGAGGATATCGAACGCTGATCAGCCTCACGCATACTCCGTGACCGGCCCCGCAAGCCCGGCGATTTCCCGGATCAGCTTGCGGCGGACGGCATTGCCGAAGGCCTCGAAATCCTCGGCGGCGATCATGAAGGCGCCCTGCCCGCCGATCACGCTCTCCCGATAATAGATATCGAGGGGGATGGGCGGCGCGCGGCCGAAGGTCGGGCGGTCATTCAGGATGGGCAGGCCGTTGATGGTGATGCCCTCCGCCACCGCACGGTCCCGCGCCATCTCGGCCGGCATGCCACTGTTGTTCACGCCATCGCCCGAGACGTCGATCACCTTCCGCGTCGCCTCATGCGGGCATTGGTCCAGCGCGCGGCGGGAAAATTCGATGGCGCCCGAGATCGAGGTCCAGGAGAGCGAGACGCGCGGCGCGGCGGCAAGCGTGCCGGCCCAGGCCTCGGCATCCGCCTGGCTGGCGATGCGAGTCCAGGGGATCACAAGCCGCTGATATTCGCTGCCAGCCCATTCGACATAGGCGATGGCGATGGAGCCCAGCATGCCGCCGCGGATCGCCTCCACCACCTTCGGATCGGTGATGGCGCTGCGATAGCCTTCCCGTTGCAGACGGGCCTCATCCTCATCGACCGAACGGCTGATATCGACGGCGAGGACGAGGGCGACATCCACGGGTTCATCGGCGCGCGCCGGGCCGACGCGCATCAAGGTGGCCGCGGCGCCCGCGGCGATCAGGGACCTGCGACGCATCGGCGGCCTCCGCTCCATCTGTCACACCCATGCAACAGCAAGCGGAGGCGCCGCTTCAAGCCTCAAGAAAGATTTTCCGCGTGGGAGGGTTCAGTTGGCGCCAGCAACCGCGGCGATCACCCGGGCGATCTCGGCGTCCGTCAGATAGGGATGCATCGGCAGCGAAAGGATGCGCTTGCTGACGCTCTCGCTGACCGGCAGCGGCGGCGGGCCGCCGCCGCCCTGGCCCGCAATTGAGCCCGCATGGGCGCCGGCGTAGGCGGGCTGGTGGTGCAAAGGCTTGGGATAATAGATCGCCGTCGGCACGCCGGCCGCCTGGCATGCCGTCTGCACCCGCACCCGCGCCGCCTCATCCTCCACCAGGATCGAATAGAGGCCCCAGGCATGGTCGGCGCCCGGTGTCGTGCTGGGCACCTGCACCTTGCCCACCAGCCCCGCCCCGTAGGCCGCCGCGACCTTCGCCCGCGCCTGCAATTCATCGCCGAACAGCGTCATCTTGCTGAGCAGGATGGCCGCCTGGATGCTGTCCAGCCGCCCGTTCATGCCGGTGCGCTGAACCTCGTAGCGGGTCTTGCCTTCGCCATGGGTGCGCAGCATGCGGTAGAGATCGGCCCTCTCCGCGCTGTCGGTCAGCAGGGCGCCGCCATCGCCGTAGCAGCCGAGCGTCTTGGTGGGATAGAAGCTGAGCGCCGCGGCACCGCCCCAGCGGCCGAGCCGCTTGCCATGCAGCCCGCCGCCGAAGGCCTGCGCCGCGTCATCGAGCGCGAACATGCCTTCCGCGGCGCAGATCGCCTCGATCGCCGGCCAATCCGCCGCCAGGCCGAACAGGTCCACACCGACCACCGCGCGGGGCTTCAGGCGGCCTTCCGCCTTCACCATCGCGATGCGGCGCTTGAGGTCGGCGATGTCGATGTTGAAGGTCACGGGATCGACATCGACGAAGACCGGCGTTGCCCCCAGCACCAGCGGCACCTCGGCGGTCGCGGTGTAGGTGAAGGCGGGCAGGAACACCGCATCACCCCGGCCGATATCCTCCGCCATCATGGCGATCTGCAAGGCATCGGTGCCGGAGGACACGCCGACGGCATGGGCGCATCCCGCGAAGGCGGCGAGCTGGCCTTCGAGTTCCGTGACCTCCGGCCCATTGATGAAGCGCCCGCTATCGAGCACGACGGCGATGCGCCGGTCGATATCGGCGCGGATCAGCGCCTGCTGGGCTTTCATGTCGAACAGGGCGATGGGAGGCAGCGTCATAGGTGTCATCCGGTATCGGCTCTTGCCACCTTCCTAGACCCAGTGCGCCGCGTCGGCCAAATCACCGGGAGTTTCAGGGCTTTTCGCAGGCCGGCCATGCGCGCGGCTGGGCTCCGTTATCTAAGCATCAAGAATGCTCGCCCTATGGTTGCGCAGTGTCCAGGATGATCACGCCATGCGCCTTCGCAGCCTGCTACTCCTCTGCTTTTCCCTTATCGCATTGCCGGGCCTTGGTGCCCTTGGGTGGCTCGCGGCGCAATCGGTGGCGGAAGCCCAGCGCGCCAATCGTGCCATTCTTGTAACGCGGACCTTCGCCGAAGTGGCGCGCGCCCAGGCCGCTTTCGCGGTGCAGACCGGCAATCTCAGCGCCATCGTGACCACGGCGACGGCGGACCTGGCGCCCGTCCGGCAGGGCCACACCCTGGCGTTGCAGCGGCTGGAGGCGGCGGAGACGGCGGCGGTCGCGGCGGGGCTGGACCCGGCGCCGCTGCGCGCCACGACCCGCGTGCTGGAAGACATCCTGCGCCGGGCCACCGCGGCAGCGGCTTTGCCCCCCGCCGCGCGGGATGCGGCGATCATGCGCGACCTCGTCGCCGCCCGCACCGATCTCGGCAATGCGATGAGCCTGTTGGGCCAGCAGGCGGCGCAGGTGATCGGTCGGGATGCGCCGGCCATCGCGCCGATGCTCGAACTCGCCCAACATGTCACGACCTTGCGGGAGGTGGGCGGCCAGCGGGCGCTGGCTGTCACCGCCTTCATCGCTGGCGCCACGCCGCAGCCGGCCAACATCGTCACCCTCCAGCAGCTGACGGGCCGGGCGGCGGAGGCCTTCGCCAACATGGAAAGGCTGGTCGCGGCCATCGGCCGCCCCGCGCTGACCCAGGCCTTGCAGGTGCAGCGCCAGACCTACCTTGCCGAGGCGGAGCCGCGTTGGCGCCGGCAGGTCGAAATCGCCGCCAGCCGCGTCGGCGGCGGGGGGGAGGCCTTCCCCTATACCGTCGATGAAAACCGCCGCTTTTCCGTCCCCGCCTTGTCGAAGATCCTCGAGATGCGGGATGCGGTGCTGGACGAGGCCCTGGCCACGGCCGGCGGCCAGAGCTCCGACAGCCTGATCCGCGCCGTGCTGGTCGGTGCGTTGACGCTGGTGACGCTGCTGGTGCTGGCTGGCGCGATGGCGCTGATCATCCGCCGGGTCATCGCACCGATGGGCGTGCTGGCCTCCACCGTGTCCCGCATTGGTGCGGGGGAGCTGGCGCTGGAAGTCCCCGGTCGCGACCGGACGGATGAATTGGGGGAGATGGCGCAGGCCATCGATCACCTCCGCCATGCCTCCGAGGCGCGGGAGGCGCTGGAAGCCGCGCAGAAGGCGGATCAGGCCACAAGGGCGGCGCGGGCTGCGCGCATCGACACCATGCTGAGGGACTTCGAGGCGGATACCGCGGTGGTGCTGCGCGCCGTGGCCGCCGCGGCGGCGGAGCTGGACACCACGGCGAACAGCATGGCGGTGACGGCGCGCGAAGGCTCCGCCCGCGCGGCGGCGGTGGCGCAATCCTCCTCCGAGGCGAGTTCCTCGGTCGGCAGTGTTGCCGCGGCGACGGAGGAGCTGACGGCCTCGATCGGTGAAGTGATGCGCCAGGTCGAAGTCAGCGCGGCGACGGCGCGGCAGGCGACGGACGCGGCGCGGGCCACGGATACGACTGTGCGCGGCCTGTCGGAAGCGGCGTCGCGGATCGGCGATGTGGTGAAGCTGATCGGCGATATCGCCGGCCAGACGAACCTGCTGGCGCTGAACGCGACTATCGAGGCGGCGCGTGCCGGGGAGGCTGGCAAGGGCTTCGCCGTGGTGGCGAGCGAGGTGAAGGCGCTGGCCGCACAGACCGGCAAGGCAACGGAGGAGATCGGCGCCCAGATCACCGCCATGCAGGCGGAGACGAGCCGGACGGTGGAGGTGGTGCGGGCCATCGCCGGCACCATCGAGGCACTGAGCCGCAACACCGCGCAGGTGGCCGAAGCCGCATCCCAGCAGGCCGAAGCCACCCAGGAAATCGGCCGCGCGGCGGCTGCGGCGGCGATGGGCACCGAACAGGTGTCCCGCCACGCCGCCGGCGTCAGCCAGGATGCCGAGCAGACTGGCACCGCCGCCGGCGGCGTGCGCCACGCCTCCAACGAATTGGCCCGGCAGGCAGAGGCGCTGCGCACCCGCACGGACGGATTGCTCACCTCCATCCGGGCGGCCTGAGGCGGGGTCCGGGGTCCGCCACGGACCCCGGCTGGGGGTCAGGGGGCAGCGCCCCCAGCCTTCCCCTGCACTTCATGCTCGAACTCCGGCACCAGCGCATTCAACCGCGCCAGCGCCCCCTTTCGGTCCCCACTCGCCGCCATCGCCGCGACCGCGTCGATGGCGGCGCCCATTTCCGCCGCATCCGTCGTGCGCGGCACGGCGACGAGCAGGCCGGGGAAGCTGGTGGGGCTCGGCGGTTCCTGGCCGTGGAACAATTCCTCGAACAGCTTTTCGCCTGGGCGGAGGCCGGTGAAGCGGATTTCCACATCCTCCTCCGGCCGCAGTCCGGCGAGGCGGATCATGCGGCGGGCGAGGTCCACGATCTTCACGGGCTCCCCCATATCGAGCACGAAGATCCCGCCTTCCCGCAATTCCGGCGGCTGGTCCGCCGCGCTGGCGAACCAGGGAATGCCCGTCGCACCGACGACGCTGGCCTGGAGCACCAGGCCCACGGCTTCGCGCACCGTCATGAAGTAGCGGCGCATATCGGGGTGGGTGACGGTCAGCGGCCCGCCGCGCTCCAACTGTCGGCGGAACAGCGGCACCACGGACCCGGTGGAGCCCAGCACGTTGCCGAAGCGCACCGTCACCAGCCGCATGCCGGTGCCGCTGGCCCGCGCGCCGCGGTCCAGCGCCTGGCAATACATCTCCGCGAGGCGCTTCGAGGCGCCCATCACGCTGGTCGGGTTCACCGCCTTGTCGGTGGAAATGAACACCATCAGCGAACAGCCCGCCGCCCGCGCCGCATCGGCGACGATGCGGGTGCCCAGCGCATTGGTCAGCAGACCCTCCAGGGGGTCATTCTCCACCATCGGCACATGCTTGAGCGCGGCGGCGTGGAAGACGAGCTCGGGGCGGATTTCCGCCATCAGGCGGCCCATCCGCGCGGCATCCCGCACATCCGCCAGCACGGCGCGGCGCGGCACATCGCCATGGCGTTCACGCAGTTCGAGGTCGATCTCGTAGAGCACGTATTCGCCGTGATCGAGCAGCGTCAGGCTCGCCGGGCCGAGTGCCGCGACCTGCCGGGCGAGTTCCCCCCCGATGGTCCCGCCCGCGCCGGTCACCAGCACGCGCCGCCCCTGGACGAGGCGCGCCATGCCTTCGCGGTCCAACGGCACCTGCGGACGGTCCAGCAAATCCTCGATCTCGACGGGGCGGAGCGTGACGCGGTTGCTGGGCTCCGCGCGTTCGCCGGGGCGGCGGCTCGCGGGGTCCAGCGCCGTCAGGCGCGGCGCACGCTTCACCGGCACGCCGTGCCGGTCCGCCGCATCCAGCAGCCGCTGAAGGTCGAGGCCCTGGAGCTGCGGCGTGGCGAGGATGATCTGCTGGGGCAGGTTCCCATCCTCCCGCAGCGTGTCGAGGATGGTGGCGGCGTCCTCCGCCGTGCCGAGGATGGGCAGGCCGTGGATGCGCCGCCCCATCTGGCGGGACCGCAGCGAGAGGATGCCGGTGACGCGATAGGCCGGGCTGCGTTCCTGGGCGAGCGCCCGGATGAACAGATCCGCCCCATCCCCCGCGCCGACCAGCAGCACGGGCGTCGCCGGGGTTTCGGAGACCGGCCCGGCGCGGCCGGCATGGCGCAGCCGGGCGGCAATGCGCGGCGCGGCGAGGGCGGCGGCGAGCACCAGCCCATGGATGGCGGGGAAGGCGAGGTTGGGCGGCGCCCAGGTCTCGGCCAGCCGCAACCCGATGGCGAAGACGGCCGCCCCCCCCAGCGCCGCCGCGCCGGCGCGCAGAAATTCCGGCAGGGAGGCGAAGCGCCAGTATTGCTGGGGCAGGCGCAGCGGCAGCCCGACCCCCAGCAGGGCGATCACGGCGCCGGGGATGGCGGCGAGCCACCAGAGGCCCGGCGGCCAGGCGCCGGGTGCGGCAAGCCAGACCGCGACAGGCAGCGATAGCGCCGCCGCCGCCGAATCCAGCGCCAGGTTGAGGAGGATGCGATCCCGAGCCGAAGCAGCCATCCGATCCTCATAGTCCCGCCGGCGCCCAGCAGGAAGCGTACCCCCCGAAAGCGCACCCCCGTTACGACGGCGCCCGGCCATGGCATGAAGCACCCGGAAACACGCATCGGGGGCAGGACCATGGCCGAAGGCAGGCTGGTGATCGGGACG